>SKPR01000226.1 GCA_007119455.1 Candidatus Brevefilum sp.
GATTTTTTACCGGAGGATACGCTGATCGTCCTGGATGGGCAGGAGTTTATCACGGCAGCCGTTATGGACATCGAAGAAGAAAGCCTCTCTCGCAGGGAGGATGCCGTCGCCGCTGGTGAAATTTCTGAAGAATTTCCTGTGCCGTTTTTGACCTGGTCTGAAATCGAAGACAGGTTTGGCAGAAAGCCAGTGGTAGAACTGGGTTATACAGGTGCTCCGGATGTGCCTGAACTGGCTTCACGTTTCACCCCGGGTCCCCGTTTTGCTGGCAAGTTGAGAGATTTTATCGATTATCTCAAGGACCTGGACAGGCAAAACCAACCCTGGGTGATCGTTTCGCGGCAATCCCCCCGTTTACGAAATTTATGGCAGGAACAACAACTCACTTCAGACCCTAAACCTGTTTTATATGCCGGAGATCAATTCATAGAAGGCACCCTGGCCGGTGGTTGGATCCTCAATACACCGGATAGAAAACACTTACACCTTCTGACAGATAGTGAAATCTTTGGGTGGTCCCGGCCTCAACCCAGGCGTCGCTACCGTCCCACGGCTGAAGCACCTGAATCCAGTTATGCGGATTTGGAACCTGGTGACTGGGTTGTCCATGTGGACCATGGCATTGGGAAATATGTAGGTTTGGTCGAGCGCAAGCACGAAGGTGTCCAGCAAGAATTCTTGTGTGTGGAATATGCTGAGCAGGATCAGCTCTTTGTCCCAATCCATCACGCCGACCGGTTGACCCGCTACATTGGTGCAGATGGTTTTGTGCCAGCCCTCTCTCGGTTGGGTGGTGCCAGCTGGCATACCACCAAGCAACGCGTCCGGGAGGCGGTCCAGGAGATGGCCGGTGAGTTGCTGGATCTTTATGCAAAACGGCAGGTTGCGGAAGGCTATGCTTTCAGTCCAGATACACCCTGGCAGCGTGAGCTTGAAGCCAGCTTCCCTTATATCGAAACTGAGGATCAACTCCAGGCACTGGTAGAAATTAAGGAAGATATGGAAAACCCCCGGCCGATGGATCGTCTGCTGTGTGGTGATGTGGGATATGGTAAAACCGAAGTGACTTTGAGGGCGGCATTCAAGGCGGTAATGGACGGTAAACAGGTGGCCGTCCTGGTTCCCACCACGGTTTTAGCTCAGCAACATTATGATACATTCCGTGAACGTTTATCAACCTTCCCAGTGGAGGTTGAAATGCTTTCCCGGTTCCGCACCCAGCGCCAGCAAACTCGGATCATTAAAGACCTTGGAATAGGCAAAATTGATATCGTCATCGGCACCCATCGTCTGCTCTCACAGGATGTTTCATTTAAAGACCTGGGATTGGTCGTGATTGATGAAGAGCAGCGATTTGGTGTGGCACACAAAGAACACCTCAAACAATTACGGACCTCTGTGGATGTGCTCACCCTGACAGCAACACCCATCCCGCGCACCCTGTATATGGCGTTGACAGGGGTCAGAGATATCTCTACCATCAGTTCACCGCCTGAAGAACGATTGCCGATTGTGACTCATATCGGACCCTATGACCCGAAACTTGTTCGGCAGGCGGTTGTTCGGGAGCTGGAGCGTGGGGGGCAGATCTTTTTTGTGCATAACCGGGTTCAGACCATCAATGCCATGCGGGGGCAGTTAGAAAAATTAGTTCCTGAAGCAAAAATTGGGATAGCCCACGGGCAGATGGACGAAACCCAACTGTCGGACCGCATGCATCAGTTCACCCAGGGTGAAATTGATGTGCTTTTATGTACATCAATCATCGAGTCCGGGTTGGATATCCCGAATGCCAACACATTGGTCGTCGACCGGGCGGACACCTTCGGTTTGGCTCAACTTTACCAGTTGCGGGGTCGTGTGGGTCGCGGCGCACAACGTGCCTATGCCTACCTCTTCCGGCACAGGGTCAGGGTTCCAACACCTGAGGGTCAGGAGCGGATGGAAGTTCTGGCGGAGAACACGCAGCTCGGATCAGGTTATGCGATCGCTATGCGCGATCTTGAGATGCGAGGTGCAGGTGAGATGTTGGGAACTCGCCAATCAGGGTATATCGCGTCCGTGGGGTTCCACCTGTATACGCGCCTGTTGGCCCAGGCTGTGAAGCAGTTCAGGCTTGCCACCGGTATGGCTGGGCCGGAGGAGACTTCGGTTTTGGATGCATCGCTCACCATCCCAACCTCGGTTAATCTACCCCTCACAATTGGCATCCCCACTTCATATATTACGGACCAGGCATTGCGTCTGAAACTCTATCGGCGATTGGCAGATATTAAAGATGAAACGGCTCTGGCTGCCATTGAAATGGAATTTGAAGACCGGTTTGGACCTCTGCCTGAGCAGGTTCGCAACCTGATTTTCCAGATTAAAATCAAGTTACTGGCAGCGCGGGGCGGGTTATCCTCTGTGGCCTTTGAAGGCCGGCAGATTGTGTTGCGCTATCCGTCCTTGCCGGACGGAATTGATTCCCGCAACCTGCCAGAGCTGGGCAGGGGCGTGATGGCAGGGAAAAATGCCTACCGCATCCACTTCACAGACCCCGAAACAGAGCCCTGGCGTGAGATTTTGGTTGAAACCTTGCTGAAGATCCGGTCTAATGATGGTGATTAGACCAACTTGTCAAAAATTTGTGATGTGTTATACTGCAAAAATGATCCTTGAGAAAAAACCCCAGTTTTCAAACGGGCAGGGTTGAGGAATGATGAAAACGCACCTATTAAATTATAAAAAATGGCTTTTCCCGGGGGCGTTCATGGTATTTCTGTTAGGTTTAGGCCTGATAGTTTTTGGAATGCATCAAACCGTCACCATTCTTGTTGATGATAAGCCAGTAACTGTTCAAACAATGGCATTAAGGGTTGTTGATATCTTAAACGCTGCTGGTTTGACCCCTGCTGATGTAGATTGGGTAAGACCTGGTCGTGACAGGTGGGTATGGAAGAGTCCGCTCATCAGGGTTGAAAGCGCTCAGGATATCATCGTGGTTACAGATGAGGAAGAAATTACGCTTAGTACTGCAGAACGTATCCCGGCAAATTTGATCCAGAAGCTGGATATTACGCTTTACCCGGAGGATCGTGTGCTTGTGAACGGCGTCGAGGTAGCCCCGGATGAACCACTCAATGGTAATGGGTTTATTCTTCTGCAATATAAACCGGCGATCCCAATACAATTGATCATTGACGATCAGGAGTTGTCACTTTATACCAGTGAGCCCACCCTGGGTGCTGCCCTTGAGGCTGCAGAAATCTCCCTTGGCCCAATGGATTGGATTTCAAAAGACCTGTTAACGCCTCTTGATGAACCATTAGAAGTCCACATCAGGCAAGCCCGCCCGATAACAGTCAGAGTGGATGACACCACGCTGAGTGGGTTTTCTGCAGCAACCATCGTTGGTGATGCGCTGCTGGATATCGGCGTTTCCTTGCAGAATCTGGATTTCACCAAACCCAAGGAGGATCAACCTGTCCCAACCAACGGGCAGATTGATGTGATCAGGGTTGAAGAAGCTGTCATGATCATGACAGATGAGGTGGCTTACCAAAATGCTTATGTGGAAGACCCGGACACCCTGTTAGACCAGGTGTCTGTAGTTGAACCCGGCCAGAAGGGGATCTATGCTTCCCGCGAACGTGTGCAGATGGTGGGGGGGGAGATCGTCTGGCAGGATGAGCAACAGAACTGGCAAGCCAGTGAAGCCGAGGATGGTGTGCTTGGTTACGGATCAAGGGTAGAGGTCCGTACGGCTGTGGTTGATGGACAGGAAATTGAATACTGGCGTAAGATCAGAGTTTACGCCACTTCCTATTCGCCCTGCCGATGTGCTACACCGGACGGAAGGTGCTGTTACAGTTCATCCAGCGGTTTACCTTCACAGAAAGGTATGATTGCTGTAACCCTAAACTGGTACAGAATGATGAAACTCCAGCCGGTTTATGTTCAGGGTTATGGTCATGGGGTCATCGGTAACGTGGGTGGGGGGGCGCGGTATTTTGATCATTATTGGATTGACCTTGGGTACTCGGATGATGATTACCAGTCCTGGCATCATTGGACCACAATGTATTTCCTGACCCCGGTTCCTGCCTGGTATCCGGCACGATTGCCATGGCCTTAGAACCGTTACATGTTCCTTCGCTGCTCAAACGCTTTGGACTATCACCACGTAAATCCCTGGGTCAAAACTTCCTGGTAGATCACAATGCCCTTGTGAAAATCGTCAGCGATGCGGGCATTGGACCTGAAGACCGAGTTTTAGAGATCGGGGCCGGTTTGGGCAGTCTGACACGCCTGCTGGCAGACCGGGCAAAATCTGTCACCGCTATTGAGATCGACGAAAACCTCTTCCCCGCCCTGGAGTCAGTCATCCAACCTTTTGATAATGTGCGTTTGATCAAGGGGGATATTTTGGACATTCCACCAAGAAGCCTGTTTTCAGAGAATGGCTATCAGGTGGTTGCTAATATACCTTATTACATCACCTCAGCCGTCATTCGTCACCTGCTGGAAGCGGAGGTTATGCCTGAACAAATAACCCTGACCATCCAGCGTGAAGTGGCCGAACGCATCATCAGCAAAGACGCAAAAATGAGCCTGCTTTCGCTTTCGGTCCTGGTCTATGGCAGACCACGCATCGCTCGCCACATCCCGCCAGAATGTTTTTATCCCAGGCCCCAGGTGGAATCCAGTGTGCTTATGATTGCTATCGATCCGGAACCTAAACTGTCAATGGAAGAAATCCGTTGGTTGTTCAGGTTGGCACATGCTGCCTTCAACCAGAAACGCAAAATGTTGCGCAACTCTCTTAAACCTGCTTTGCCGGATGGGGAGGCATCTATTTCAAGCGTATTGACAGATGCGGGGATAGATCCACGCAAGCGGCCGGAAGTCCTATCTCTGGAAGACTGGATTCAGCTAACCAGGACTGCGGTTAAGCATTTTGAATGACGGATTTTGGTCTTTTATGGCGTTTTTCCGTTGTTTGCTGAGTCGGAAAAATTGGGGGTTATGAACGGTTGCTGTAGAGCCGTCGCAATTGCCAGACTCGCAGGGCGGCTTCGATTTGTATCTTCAGAGACATCTTCGATGTACCTCTGGTACGCTCCGCAAAATAGATCGGCACTTCCGCAAAAGAAAGCCCAGCCAGTGATGCCATATACGCCAGTTCTACGATAAAAACATAACCATTAGAGCGAGATTCTGCGAATGGTATGGCCGCTAAGGCCGAGCGCCGCCACAAGCGATAACCACCTGTTGTATCCTGGATGGGCAGGTTCAAAATGGTGCGAGCATAGGTATTCCCAAACCAGGACAACCCCTTGCGCCAGAAAGGCCAGTTTTTGTCCAGGCTACCACCGGGCACATAACGAGACCCAACAACGACATCTGCCTGATCAATTTTCGAGAGCAGGGCTGGCAGGCGATCAGGTGGATGGCTTAGATCGGCATCCATCATTCCGATCACATCAGCACCACTTTCCAACGCCATGGTAAACCCTTCAATATAAGCTTTCCCCAAACCTTCTTTTCCTGGTCGATGGAGAACGGAAATCCTGCCTGGATAGATGTCTGCTAGGCTCTCAGCCACATCGCCGGTTCCATCCGGGCTGTTATCATCCACGATCAACAGGTCAAGATTCTCCACAGGTTCTCTGAAGAGTGACTCAACCAGAACGGTCAGGTTTTGTGCTTCATTATAGGTTGGGATGACTTGTGTGATCTTCATGTAGTTTCTGTTAAAACAAATGGCTTCACCTGAAGTGTCTGGGTTGATGATTTTTACACCACTCAGACCGTTATCATTTTTAGCATAGCCCCATTGGCCTGTCAAGCAGATTTGTTTTCATTGTCTGATCTAATTCGGTAAAATTAAATATAAAATAATCGTAACTACTTAGCATGCAAGAGAATATGGGTGGTATGGTAGCGAAGCCGCCACGCCACACCCCCCAGCATTCAGTAGCAGAACTGCCTGAGCAGTTACAAACTAAAATATTAAAAGAAAGGCAATCATGATTACTAAAAATGTTACTTTTTTACTTTTAGGGGCATTTCTGATTTTGGTGGGGCTGGCTGGTTTTATCCCGGGGATCGGCGCCCTGGGGATTGTTATCGCCATCCTCGCACTGGCGGCCGGCATCCTGATCCTGTTTCAAACCCCGGGTATATCATATTCCGTTGGCTGGATTCTGGCAGCCGTATATCTGGTATTGCGTGGTCTGAACGGTATCATCGATTTCACCTTTACCGGGCTGGATGTTGTCCTGGCTGTCCTCGCTCTGGGCGGTGGGATATTATTATTAATCCGGATGCCAAAAATCGCCTCGAATATCGGTTTCTTTCTATTTTGTGTGTGGTTGCTTCTGGTTGGGCTGGTCAGTCTTGTTACGATCGGAGATATCAGCATCGTGATTGATCTGGTTGCCATTGCTGCCGGTGTTCTTTTGATTATTGGAAAGTAGGCCAGTAGCATCATCCGACAATGGATCAGCCAATATTTATCATGTTTTAACAGCTTTACATAAGAAAATATAAAAATAGCATTTACCAATATTGGAGGGTATATGGGAGAACGAGTTATTCAGCTTGATAATGTCCATAAGTTCTATGGTAA
>SKPR01000106.1 GCA_007119455.1 Candidatus Brevefilum sp.
AAGGGGTGGGCCGGCGGACCCTGGCTCTCCGCTTTGCCCAGGCCTTAAATTGCCTGACACCGCCTCATCCCGGTGATTTTTGTGACTCCTGTCGCTCCTGCCGGCAGATCTGGGCCATGACCTATCCGGATCTGAGCACACTTACCCCGGATGGGGGCCACAAGGATATCCGCATCGATCAGGTCAGGGCGCTTCAGCATACGCTGGCGCTATCACCTTATGTCGGCGGTTACCGGGTGGCTCTTCTGCCAGATTTCCAGCGTGCAACCACCCAGGCCGCCAATGCACTGTTAAAAACTCTGGAAGAACCGCCTGACAGGGTCGTTTTACTGCTGACGGCGAATGCCATTGAGCACCTGCTGCCAACCATCGTCTCCCGCTGTGAGGTCATCCGCCTGCGTCCGGCTTCTGTAAAGTCCACCCAGGCCTTTTTAAAAGAAAAAAAGGGTATTGAAGCTGAAAAAGCATATCTGTTAGCTCACCTGTCAAGTGGTCGGGTGGGGGCTGCCATCCGGATGGCGGATGATCCAAAAGCGTTGTCTGAGCGACTTGAGAGTCTTCAGATCTTTATAAGCCTGCTCGGTGCGCGTCGTTATGAGCGTTTTAAAGAAGCCAGGGCCCTTGCCAGCCCTTACGATAAAGCGCGTGAAAAAATCAGTCAAGTATTGCCAAACTGGTTATCCTTCTGGCGGGATGTCTTTGTGCGGGCCTCGGGTGCAGACTTATCGCTGGTGAATATTGATCTGGCGATGCAGATTGATTATGTGGCGAGTTTGGTTTCCCCCGAAACCGCCCGGTCACTGGTCATCGTCCATGAGAAGGCCATCCAGCAATTGGATGCTTATGCCAACCCCCAGCTCCTGGTAGAAACCTTGATGCTCCAATGGCCCTCTATCGCCATCCCCGATGAGGTTGAGGGACGTTAATCCGATTCCACCCTGTAAATCTGTAAATCTGCAAACCTGACCGTCATAGCGCTGCTGGCAATCGTCCTGGCAAAAACACCCAGACCCCCATTTTGATCTCTGGCAATCTGGCGTTCAAATTGGAAGGTGTCGTTAATATACAATTGGAACGATCCCCGATTAACCCATAGACCCAACCGGTTCATTGCGGGTGAGCCGGGTTGGGAGCTAACACCCGATTCCCAGTCCTGCAAGACGATTGAACTACCGCCCTGGACAACCTCCAGGCGATACTGGCCAGTACAGTTGAATAACAGACGATAGAAATCGGAATCAGATTGACGCCAGAAGAGGAGGCCCATCTGATCGGTAGGTTGGCAGAGCGAGGTTTGCAGAGTGACTTCCAGGTAATAATTTGCAGGAACGGTGTGCTGGCTCAGGCTGGTCAGGGTTGTGTTTTCCCGGGCAACAGCAATGGTCAGATTTTCGATCCCAAAAACCACATTGCCTGAATTTCCCTGGGTTGTTGACCACATTCTTTCATCGGTAAAATCATCATCAACCAACTGGTCGGTAATTCCCTGGCGCAAGTCCGCTGGTGTGGGCCGCGGTGTGGGGCTGGGGGTGACCTGGGGCGTGCTGGTAGCTGTTGCCGGAAACCAATCGATGGTTGGGGTAGGAACTTCGGTCTGGGTGACTGTGGCGGTCGGCGGTAAGGGTTCAGGGGTTCCCACGATATCGCAACCTGTGATTAACAGCAACGCGAATAGTGCCAGAAACATTGTCACCGTATTTTTCAATAGCCGTATATGTATGGGCCTGTCACTCATGAGACCATTATTATATATCCAAAGGCCCGTGAGTCCAAATTGATCAGACTGGCTTAAATTTTACGAGGTGTTATAATCTGACCGTAGAAAGATCGGTTATCTATGAAAAAACGACAATTATTAAGCTTAATAATAACGATCATGGCGGTTGTTGTACTGCTCGGTCTTGGTTTTAATTCTGCCATGGCCAGCACCTTATTACAGACGGGCTACCAGACTCCGACCCCCAATGAACAAGGGCAAATCATCTACACGGTTCAAGAGGGGGATACCTGTACCCGTATCTTCCTGTTAACGGGTGTGCCAATTGAAGAAATCATTGAACTCAATGATTTGGATGATGATTGTGTACTTTTCCCCTCACAAGAGCTGATCCTGGCCAATGTAGATCCGTCCACACCGGTTCCAGAGCTGCCTGAGGAGACGCCAACGCCACTGGGGCCAACCCCCACGCCTTTCGATGGGAATGGACGTGTGTGTGTGGTACTCTATGAAGATCTCAATGGAAATCAGATGCGATCTCAAAATGAGTTTTATCTTGCCGGGGGTGTGATCAGCATCAGTAATCGGGCGGGCACGTATTCAGAAACAAAGGAAACGGTTGGTGGGGATCCGGCGCTGGTTGAACCAGTGTGTTTTGAGGATGTTCCTGAGGGTGAATATAACTTGAGTATGGGCATCCCGGATGGATACAATCCCACCACCAGCATGAATTATGCCCTCACGGTTTCAGCGGGGGATACCCTTGTCGTGGATTTTGGTGCTCAACCCAGTTCGCAGGTTAATAATGGTGACATTGCCGAAGGCGATGGACGGTCGCCGCTGCTTCTGGCCATCGGTTTGTTCTTTCTGGCTGGGGGCGCCGGGTTGGCGTTTTTCTACATCCGTTCTCGGATGGAAAACTGATCAGGGCGCGAAGCGCTGTTCTTTCCAAACATCCCCTTCGTTATGATAATTATTCGACTCCCAAAAGCCAGGTCGGTCGCTGTCCATAAATTCCAGGCCGCGCAGCCATTTTGCACCTTTCCACAGGTAAACATCCTTTAAATCATCCCGGCCCACAAATGTGCCGATCACACCCCTCAGCGGGTACCCGTGTTCGGGTGCCAGGGGCTGGCCTTCGAAATGTGTGGCGATCAGGAAGTTGTCCTGTAAGGCAACTTCCAGTGGCAGATTGGTGGTATATCCATATTCGGCATGTTGCATCAGATGGCTTGCGCGTGTTGTAAGTTTGATCAGACTCTGGTCTACCAAGGTCTTCAATGAAATCCCTTCCCAGTTTGTACCCAGTTTGCTCCAGGTCGTAACGCAATGCAAGTCCATATTGACCTGTGTGCGAGGTAAATCCAGGATCTGGTCCCATGTCCAGATGAGGGGTTCCGTCACCTCACCCCAAATGCGAAAATCCCAGGTGGCCGGGTTGAATGTCGGCACCGGCCCATAATGTAAGGTCGGAAAACCACCTGTCAGCGACTGACCTGGGGGAAGGCGGTTAATGCGCCTGTCCGAAGGTGTCATGGGTAGATAAATTGCTCGCCAGGATCGAGCAAGTGAACCTGGGCCGTTGTTTCGGTGCGCACCTGTCTGGCCCAGGCGGCTGCGTCCTGTTGGATGAGATCAAAGGTATTGTAATGGATCGGGATCACATGATCTGGTTGCAGCATTTTGACCGCTCGCAGTCCATCAGCAGGCCCCATGGTGTAATTATCCCCGATTGGGAGTACGGCCAGGGTGACACCCTCTTCGCCGATCAATTGCATATCACCAAACAGGCCGGTATCGCCTGCCATGTAAATCTTTTCCCCATCATTCGTTGTCAGCAGAAAACCTGCCGGATTTCCGCCATAACTGCCGTCTGGAAGGGCGGATCCATGCAGGGCCATGGTCAATTTTAAATAACCAAAGGGATGGGTATGTCCCCCACCTAAGTGCTGACCATGGGCTTCAATATGCTGCTGTGTTAGCCAACGACAGATTTCAGCATTAGAGATCACAGTAGCACCGGTGCGCTGGGCAATCTTGACCGTGTCACCGACATGATCATGATGGCCATGGGACACCAGGATATAATCCGCTTCAACAGAATCCGGGTCCAAAATTGCTGTGGGATTATCACTCAAAAAAGGGTCAACCAGCAGGTTGTAACCACCTGTTTTAAGAGCCAGGGTGGCGTGGCCGATCCAGGTCAGTTCAAAAGACATTGGGGCTCCTTTCGTTATTTGGTTTTCAGTTTAATTATACAGCCTATGGTTTCGCGATCAAAAAAATGTGTTTAGGGCTTGTCTGACTCCATATCTTTAGAACTTGCCAGATTTCCGTTTGGATCACTTGGTCATTTCAAAATAATCTTTCTATGAATGATGATTCAAATTCTCGTAACTTCTCACCATGCAAGGAATTGTGGGTCCCACAGCCTTCAGCAGCAGAACGGCCTGATCAGTTACAAATTCGCTTTTTAATATTTCAGTCAGCGATTATGTTAAAATACGGTATTGGAAAAGAACATCAGGTACAGGCAGCCGATTTTGATAGGCAACTGGGTGCTGACTTGTTTATCTCAGGCTCCCAAGGAGAATCATGTGAAAAAACATCCCGAAAAATACAACGGTCTCTCAACATTTCTGACACATTACACTGAATCTGACCACGCTGAAAATGCGCACATCTCCCCGATTTATCAGAACTCGGTATTTGTTTTTGATGATTCTGACTCAGGCGCGGCAATTGCTGCCGGTGAACAGGCTGGTTATTATTACACCCGGCTCAACAATCCAAACCACCAGCAATTGGCCAGAAAGCTGGCTGCATTGGAGGCCTGGGACCTGATCCGTCAGAACCCGGATGCTGACCCAGATTCCCTGGCCGGTGGGCTGGTCTTTGCTTCGGGGATGGCTGCCGTTACTGCCGCAACCCTGGCCTGTGTGGGCGCAGGTCAGACCTTGCTGACCCAGGCTGCACTGTACGACGGAACCTATCTATTTTTTAAAAATTTGGCACCCAAATATGGTATCAAGGTCGTCTGGGTAACGGATAATTCCCCGGAGGGTTGGGCGGCAGCCTTTAAAGCCAACCCATCCGCCAGGCTCGCCTATATTGAGACGCCCGTCAATCCCACCCTGCGATTGACGGATATCCGGTTTGTGACCGATCTGGCCCACCAACATGGAGCCAGGGTGGCCATTGACAACACCTTTGCCACACCGTTTTGCCAGCGTCCCTTCAGTATGGGGGCAGACCTGGTCATTCACTCCACCACCAAGTTCCTCTCTGGGCATGGACAGGTGCTGGGCGGTGCAGTTTTGACCACGGATCTTGAATTATTACGCGGTGATCTTTATCAGGCCTATAAACTGCTGGGTGGTACACCCAGCCCATTTGATACCTGGATGGCCAATATCGGTTTGAAGACCTTTGAGCTGCGGATGGCACGCCATTGCCGTAATGCCCTGAGGGTGGCCAAGAGCCTTGAAAAACACCCGGGTGTTAACCGTGTTTATTATCCGGGATTGGCCAGTCACCCGGATTATGACCTGGCCCGGGTGCAAATGATGGATTTTGGCGGGATGATTGCTTTTGAGTTGAAGGGCGGCCTTGCAGCCGGGAAGCGGATGATGGACCGGGTGAAAATCGCCACATTGGCCGTCAGCCTGGGGAATGTGGATACCCTCGTGCAGCATCCGGCCAGCATGACTCATCGAAATACGCCGAGAGATGAGCGTCTTGCAGCAGGAATCACAGATGGCTTGGTGCGTCTATCCGTGGGAATTGAAGATGCACAGGACCTGGTCAGGGATCTGTTGGGTGCCATTGACGGCACTTAAGCCTTAGGTTGATTTCGTCATATCAGGTTTTCAATATTCGTAAATACTGCCACCGATAAATTCCCGGATGACTGAATTTTCGGGGACGATGGAATCGTCCTCAATGGGTTCCAGGTTTTTCATGAGCTTAAACACCCGGCTGGCGCGTTCATGGGCATCTGCTCTCAGGGGGTCGCCATCATAAATTTCTGTCCAGCGGGCAAATTCTTCGAACAGCTTTGCCTTGTAGAGGGGCATTTCATAGGGCATCGCGCTGTTGACGATGTAATCGGTCGTATTGACATAGGGAATGATATTGCGTAACTCGCTGGCTCGCACATAATGCCAGTGGAGGAGAGTCTTGGTCGGGTCATAAGCCCGGTGGGAAGCGTCTCGCAACATCCGCCGGATCAGCCGGATATCCGTCCAGCGCACATAATGACCGTCAGGGTCCTTAAGCTGGAGTAAAGGCTCGATGTAAAGCTGGAATTTTTTCTCACTGGAAATGTCCCTGGTCATATCCGGGTACAGGCCGTGCAGGCTGTCAATCAGGATGACCTCATTGGGCGCCAGTTTCATCGGGGTCACCGCAAGCTGACGTTTACCGGTTTTAAAATCATAGAAGGGGATTTTTACACTTTCGCCTTCAAATAATCGGGACAGGTGTTCATTGATCAGGTCCAGATCCAGGGCCTGGGGTGTTTCAAAATCATAATCCCCAAACTCATCCTGGGGGTGCATTTCAAGGTCGAAAAAGTAATTATCGATGTTCAGAGTGACCAGCCGCATTCCAGAGCGAGCCAATCTCTCACCAAGTTTAATGGTGGTGGTTGTCTTTCCCGATGAGGATGGCCCGGCTATGAAAACTGCTTTGGTGGGCCCTCGTTTTTCGAAGATCTGGTCGGCAATCCGAGATATTTTCTTGTCATGCAGTGATTCAGACACGTGGATAAACGGCTTGATCCTGCGCTGTTCGATCAGTGATGACAGCTTGCCCACATTATGGACCCCGAGAATAATCCCCCA
>SKPR01000151.1 GCA_007119455.1 Candidatus Brevefilum sp.
ATAATCTGGGAGGTATCTTTTCTCTGGGTCGCATCAATGAGCAGGTGGGTATTCTGTAACAGTGCTTGTGTTGCCATTTTATGCACAGTCAGGTCATGATCAACGACCTGAACAATATTACCCGGGATGCCCTGGGCTGCATAATTTTGCCACAATTCTGGATTACCATACCGGATGGCTGCTTGAACTGCATGAGTTCCCACACCACCTGAGCCTAACAAAGTGACTATTAAAGGTGGACGGTTTAGGTTATCGAGGCCGGGATCTGGCCAGATTTGATGCAGAACCTGGAAAGCAACTTCGCAACCGTTCCAGGCCACAGAACGCAGATTTTCGACCAAACGCTGACCATTATCATCTGTGATCGCATCTAGAGAAATGGCGTCTAATTGGCGAGCTTTAAGATAAGCTCTTCGGCCGGGACGGGTTGGGAAATGGCACATACTGATCAGACAGCTCCCGGGGAGCATCAGGTCGAGGTATTTTTGTGCTGGGTAACGCAAAACAAGGATGTAATCCTGGGCATATGTCTCTGCCGCGCTTGCAAAGCGAACATTTTCGGTCTGGGCATAGTCCTCTGGTTTAAGTCCCAATGTTGACCCATAACCATTCTCCAGAACAATGGATTTAAAAAGATGGCTGATCTTGCTGACGAACACAGGAAGAAAGGCGCGTTTTTCTCCCCGTTCAGCATGGATAATCCCCAGACCAAGTGTCAATGACTTTGCCATATTACTCCTTAAATTTAAGACATTTGTCAACGTAAATAAAGATACGCTAAAATTAAATTAAAATCAAAAATTAAGAAAGGATTTTGAGATGACTACGGGACACGATCATCACGAACATGAGCATGAGAATGGTGACAACGGCCATGACAGGCATTCGGGCGGTGAACATGCAGGCCATGAGCAGCTTTTTCGCAGGAAATTCTGGATTTGTTTACTTTTAAGTGTTCCAGTACTTTTTTTCAGCGAAACGATCCAAAACTGGTTGGGTTATACAGCCCCTACATTCCCCCTTTCTGAATGGATCGTGCCAGTTTTCTCGATTGTCATTTTTTATATTGGAGGTTTACCCTTTTTCCGGATGGCGAAAGGTGAATTCAAGAACCGAAAGCCCGGTATGATGACATTGATTTCCATGGCACTGGCTGTGGCTTTTGTGTACAGCCTGGCTTCAACAATTTTTGACTTAGAGGAATCTTTTTACTGGGAATTGGTCACATTGATCGATGTCATGCTCCTGGGACACTGGATCGAAATGCGCAGCGTCAGGCAGGCTTCGGGGGCTTTACAGGAATTGTCAAAGCTTCTTCCCGATACAGCTGAGCTGATCAAGGAGGATGGAGAAACTGAAACTGTTAAGATATCAGAACTTGAACATGGTGATCTCGTACTCATTCGGCCCGGTGCCAGCGCTCCTGCTGATGGTGAGATCATCGAAGGTGAATCATCTATGGATGAATCCATGATTACGGGGGAATCAACACCGGTTTCCAAGGAGCCAGGAGATGCAGTTATCAGTGGTACGATCAATGGTGAAGGCAGCTTGCGGGTCAAAGTAACAGCTGTTGGTGAGGAAACCACCCTGGCCGGGATCATGCGCCTGGTTGAAGAAGCACAAGAGTCAAAATCAGAGACTCAAATTCTGGCAGACAAAGCCGCAGGTTGGCTATTTTATATCGCGCTGGGTATTGCCGGGCTCACGGGCATTGCCTGGGTCATTGCTATCGGATGGGATGTAGCTGTTTTGAACCGTGTAACCACGGTGCTCGTCATAGCCTGTCCTCATGCTTTAGGCCTGGCGATCCCACTGGTGGTTGCCATCTCGATTTCAATTGGTGCTTCAAATGGGATATTGATCAGAGATCGGGTTGCATTGGAAACATCCCGAAATCTGGATACGATTGTCTTTGATAAAACGGGGACTCTCACAAAAGGTGAGTTTGGTTTGCAATCAATGAAAACGGTCGGTGATTTGGATGATGATCAGGCCCTGAAACTCGCTGCAAGTTTAGAAGCCGATTCGGAACACCCAATCGCCAGAGCCATCCATGAAGGCGCTTTAGCAAAAGGACTGGATTTGCCGAAAGCCGAAAATTTCGAGGCGATAAAGGGAAAAGGGGTGAAGGCCCGAATTGATAACCAGGTTTATTATATTGGCGGACCGCAGTTCCTTAGAGAACAAGAGCTTGAATTATCTGATGAGTTTGAAGCTTTTTTTGAAGAACGTAACGAAAAAGGCCAGACCACTGTGTTTTTATCAGACGGTGTTCGAATATTAGCTGCTTTTGCTCTGGCGGACCAGATCCGTGAGGAAAGTTTTGACACAATCAAGCAGTTAAAAGATCAGGGATATGAGATTGCCATGATGACGGGTGATAACGAAGCTGTGGCCCGCAGTGTGGCCAGGGAATTGGGCATTGATGTGTATTTTTCGGAGGTTCTGCCTGAAAATAAAGACAAGAAAATCCAGGGTCTTCAGGATGAAGGCAAGCGCGTGGCTATGGTGGGTGACGGAGTTAATGATGCGCCTGCCCTGGTTCGGGCAGATGTTGGGATTGCCATTGGCAGTGGAACGGATGTGGCCATTGAATCAGCCGGGATCATCCTCGTGCATAATGACCCAAGAGATATCGTACGGATTGTCAAATTAAGCCGGGCAACTTATCAAAAAATGGTGCAAAACCTGATCTGGGCCACAGGCTATAATGTGATCGCACTACCCCTGGCTGCCGGAGTGTTGGCCCCCGTCGGGATTATATTGCCACCTGCCGTTGGTGCGTTAATCATGTCCCTCAGTACGGTCATTGTGGCGATTAATGCGCAGCTCCTTCGCCGCCTGCGCAGAGAAATGTAAAACCGCTCCGGGGTATCATTGACCGGTGCCAGTACTTGTGGCATAATGTGGTTGTAATAATTTGATCTTTTTACGCGTTAATGGAAACGAGTACGCCTCCCTCTGTCTGAAGCGATCCCGGAAATGGTGTGAGCCGGGAAGTTATGAAGGCGGAAAATCCTTCCGGAGCAGCGATCTGAACCTCTTTGCGGGGCAGTAAGTGAGCCAGAGTCACACTCTGTTATCAACGTGCGGTTTTGTCATTCGATGACGTAACCGGCCGAGGTGTTCACATCTAAGTGAAAACCAGGGTGGTACCGCGGGCAATGTGCTCGTCCCTGAGATGGGACGAGTTGTTTTTTAATGAACAATCAAGAACGGAGGATCGATGTTTGAATCTGTTTCATCTCGCTTGAATATAACCTTACTCGAATCTGAAATATTAAGATTCTGGCAGCAAAAGGATATTTTTCAACAATCCATGAAGACACGAGCAGGTGGTCCGGAATATGTGTTTTATGAAGGTCCGCCGACGGCCAACGGTCGACCTGGTGTTCACCACGTTCTGGCGCGGGTGTTTAAAGATATGTTTCCCCGTTATAAATGTATGAACGGATTCCATGTATTAAGGCGAGGTGGGTGGGATACCCATGGTCTGCCTGTAGAAATTGAGGTGGAAAGGCGTTTGGGATTCACCAACAAACAGGAAATCGAAGATTATGGGATCGCGAAATTTAACGCATTATGCAAAGATTCTGTTTTTACTTATATTCAGGAATGGGAAAAATTGACTGACCGAATCGGTTACTGGGTTGATTTGGATGATGCCTATATCACCTACAAAAACTCATACATTGAGTCGGTCTGGTGGCTTCTTAAGTCTATCTGGGATAAAGATCTTCTTTACCAGGGTTTCAAAGTGGTTCCGTATTGTCCACGTTGTGGCACACCGCTATCTGATCACGAGGTGGCTCAGGGTTACGATCAGGCGACGGATCCGTCAGTTTTTGTCCGGATGCCGCTGGTCGATGAGAAAAACACCTCATTACTCGTATGGACAACAACGCCCTGGACTCTGCCCGGCAATGTAGCTGTGGCGGCACATCCGGATGTCGATTATGTCAAGGTGGCTTTGGACGATGATGAAAATCCGGAATTTCTGATTCTAGCAGAGTCATTACTTGAAAGCGCTTTAGGCCAGCGGACTTTTGAGGTCGTGAAACGGTTCAAGGGGAAACAGCTCAGGGGCAAAAAATATCATCCACTATTTACTTTCATGCCCGTTGAAAAAGATGCCCATTACGTTGTTCTTGCGGATTTCGTGACCACAGATGACGGTACTGGCCTGGTCCACCTGGCACCAGCCTTTGGAGCAGATGATATGCAGATGGCTGTCGATTATGATTTACCGATTTTGATGACGGTGAACGACAGTGGGCGTTTTACCAGCGATGTTCGGCCATGGGCTGGGATGTGGGTTAAAGATGCTGATCCCTTGATTATAAAAGACCTCCAGCAGCGGGGGTTATTATACGAGGTGGGTACATATACCCATACTTATCCGTTTTGTTGGCGATGCGATACACCACTCTTGTATTATGCCCGCCCAACATGGTATATCCGAACAAGTGCTTTGAAAGACCGGTTGGTGGATCTGAATGAGAATATCAATTGGTACCCGGGATATATCAAACATGGCCGGTTTGGAAACTGGCTTGAGAACAATGTCGATTGGGCTCTGGGACGAGAACGTTACTGGGGAACGCCATTACCTGTATGGGAATGTGAATCCTGCCACCATCAGTTATGTGTCGGATCAGTGGAAGAGATGAGCCAGTACGCAGGCCGAGACCTGGCGGGGCTTGAGCTGCATCGTCCCTATGTCGATCAGGTTCATTTTGAGTGTCCGGAATGTCATGGTCGTATGGTAAGGGTACCCGAACTGATTGATGTCTGGTTTGATTCTGGTGCTATGCCTGTCGGTCAATGGCATTTTCCTTTTGAGAATCAAGAAACCTTTAAAGCACAGTTTCCGGCAGATTTTATCTGCGAAGCAGTTGATCAAACACGGGGATGGTTCTATACATTGCATGCCATCAGCACCCTGGTTTTTGACAGCCATTGTTTTGAAAATGTAATCTGCCTGGGATTAATTCTCGATAAAGATGGTCACAAGATGTCGAAATCAAGGGGAAATGTAGTTGAACCCTGGGACGTGATTGAAAAGCATGGCGCAGATGCTCTCCGTTGGTATCTTTTTACTGCCGGTTCACCCGGGCAGGAAAGGCGCTTTTCTGAAGATTTAGTGGGCGAAGTTGTAAGAAACTTCACCCTGACCTTATGGAATACCTATGCTTTCTTTGTGACCTATGCCAATCTGGATCAATGGACACCTGAACAGGATCTGGTTCCTGATTACAGCGATCTTGACCGCTGGTTGCTATCAGAGCTGCATACACTTATCCGAGATGTGACTGCTGCTTATGAATCCTATGATGTGCCCGGTGCGACACGACCTATTGAAAAATTTGTCGATCAACTTTCCAACTGGTATCTGAGACGCTCACGGCGTCGTTACTGGAAAGCAGAATCTGATTCGGACAAAGCGGCTGCGTATGCAACGCTTTATGAAGCTTTGAAGACTCTGTCCTTATTGTTGGCGCCAACCATGCCTTTTTTGGCTGAAGCCATTTACCAAAACCTGGTCAGGGAAGTAGACGCAGATGCACCTTTATCGGTACACCTGGCAGAGTGGCCAGTGTATGATCGTGAAAAAATCGATGAGGGATTAAACCGTGAGATGGCAGTCGTCATGAAGCTTGCTTCATTGGGGCATGCTGCCCGCAACGCTGAAAATCTCAAAGTCAGGCAACCCCTGGCTGAAGCAGCCTTTGTTGTGGGTAATCGGGAGGAGCAGGGTGTAGTGAAAGATTATGCCGAGCTCCTCAAAGACGAATTGAATGTGAAAGAAGTCAGCCTTTTGGGCAGTGCCAGTGAAGCAGTCTCATTTGACCTCAATCCTCTACCCAAACAACTGGGGCAACGTTTCAAAGCATTGTTTCCCAAAGTACGTAAAGCACTCCTTGATCTCCCTGCCGACCAATCAGCACGGAGGTTGTTGGATGGGGAATCCCTCACCGTCGTTGTTGAAGATGAAATGTATACGATTACCCCGGATGAGGTTGAAGTCAGGGCGGAAGCCAAAGAAGGTTATGCTGTTGCATCAGAAGGTGCCTATTTGGCAGCACTTGTTACGGATCTGACTCCCGAGTTGGTGCATGAAGGCCTTGTGCGAGAATTTGTGAGGCGGGTACAATCACTCCGTAAAGAAGCAGACCTTGATATTGCGGATCGTATCCATCTTTATTACACGGCTTCTGAGGAACTCACAACTGCAATTAGAAAATTTACAAACTACATCAAAGAAGAGACACTGGCCACGGAGATGACTTCTGGCGAAACACCAGAAGATCTTCCCCTCCACCAGGATGAATTTGATGGCGAAACAGTCCGAATTTCCATTGAAAAGGTATAAGGGTATCGGGAGTATCATTTGAAAAAGATTATAAAAAATTACTGGTTATTGTTTGCTGTTGCAGGTGTTGTTGTCCTTTTTGACCAGATCACTAAATCTCTGGTTCGAGCCCATATCCCTTTCAGCAGTTATTGGATGCCCATCGATTGGTTG
>SKPR01000215.1 GCA_007119455.1 Candidatus Brevefilum sp.
CCCTGCCCTTTCTTTACGGATTGGGACTGACAGATACCATCGGGATCATCATCGGGATTGTGTTTGCCTACCGCGCTGTGATTAAGAAGAAGGTCAACCTCCGATCAGGGATCCTCTCGCTGACGATCTTTATCACCGGGGCGGTTGTGTTTGGCGCGGGGACCTTTCCCAGCGGCGCATGGACCGCTCACCCGGTTGCCTACTGGGTCATGGTCGGCCTGTTTACCCCGGTTCCAATCCTCTACCTTTTATTGCTTTCAGCACAGGGTAAAAGAAATCAGCACATATAACTCCAAACATGAACCCAAATAACGTTACGACCATCGATATGGACAGAGTCACATGCTGGATCATTGACCTGGACGAGACCCTTTACACACATCAGGCCGGGGTATGGGACATGATCCGTAAACGGATTGACCGCTTCCTGCGTGATGAAATGCGTTTTCCCGAAGCAGAGGTTGACCGTCTGCGCGCCCGTCTATTTAAGCAGTACGGCACAACCCTGCGCGGCCTTCAGATTGAATATCAGGTGGATATGGCCGCCTACCTGCGATATGTCCATGATATCCCCCTGGAAGCAGTCCTCAAACCCAACCCGGCTCTCTCAGAAATGCTGGCGTCACTCCCCCAACGTAAGGTGATCTTCACCAATGCAGATGAAGATCATGCTGTACGGGTGTTGACATTGCTTGGGGTCAGGGATCATTTTGATTTGATCGTGGATATTTATGACTCGGCCCCGCACTGTAAACCTGAACTGGCTGCCTTTCAAAAAGCCCTGGCTCTGATCGGTGAAGCGCCTGAAGCCTGCCTGCTGGTGGATGATTCACCGCCCAACCTGGCGACGGCTCGGTCTCTGGGCATGCAGACGGTTTCGGTTGGTCAGCGCCACCATGATGGCAGTCCGCATATTGTCAGGATTGAGGCACTGGGTGAATTGATTAACACGTAATCACTTCACCCTCGAATAAGCTTTACTCGTATCCATCATCATCTCAAAAACCACCAAATTCCTGATCACCAATACCCGATTCCTTTTATCTATTTCAATCCATGCAATTTTCATGTAAAATAATTAACATCCTGTTAATTCCATCTATTAGATCCATGGAGGGCTGTGATGGCCAAGAAACCAGAGAAAAAGGACAATAAGAAAGACAAGAAGGAAAAGAAAGACAAGAAAGATAAGAAGAACAAGAAAAAGAAAGATAAGAAGAAAAAATCAAAGAAAGATGAGGATTCCCCAGCGCAGACAGTTTCCAGGGAAGAAACGCCAGAAGACAGTCTGAGTCCCGTGGGTCTGGCAGACATGCCAGACCTGCGGGAAGGGGACGAAGAACCTCACGCTCCCGGCCATCAGCAAAGCGATATTCATTTTCCCGGTGATCAAAAGCCTCCCAAGAAAAAGGGGATGCTGAAAAAGAAAGCTTATGAAAAGGAGCTGCGCCGGCTGCAGATTGAACTGGTCAAACTGCAGGAATGGATCAAGCATAAAAAATTGCGGGTGGTGGTGATCTTCGAAGGGCGCGATGCGGCTGGCAAGGGCGGCGTGATTAAACGCATCACCCAATGCCTCAACCCCCGTTCTGCGCGGGTGGTCGCCTTGGGTGTGCCCACTGAACGGGAAAAAACACAGTGGTATTTTCAGCGGTATGTCCCGCATCTGCCGGCTGCTGGCGAGATGGTGCTCTTTGACCGAAGCTGGTATAACCGGGCTGGTGTGGAACATGTGATGGGCTTTTGCACGGAAGAAGAATACTGGGAATTCATGCGCAGCTGCCCGGAATTCGAACGGATGCTTGTCAGGTCTGGCATTATCCTGATCAAGTACTGGTTCTCGGTGAGCGACAAAGAGCAGGAAAAGCGCTTCATGGCCCGCCTGGATGACCGCACCAAACGCTGGAAGCTGAGTCCGATGGACGTGGATGCGCGCAGCCGCTGGGTGGAATATTCCAAGGCCAAAGATGTGATGATGAAGTACACCGACATCAAGCAAGCACCCTGGTATGTGGTCAACGCCGATGTCAAGCGCAAAGCCCGATTAAATTGCATCGCCCACCTGCTGGGCCAGATCCCCTATGAGGACCTGACGCCCGACCGGGTGGAACTGCCGCCCCGTCAGACCAACGAAGGCTATATTCGCCCACCCTTCGAAGAACAAACCTTCGTACCCGAAATTTATTGAAACAATCGGCTTAAAATCATAAAACTTTGCGCCGGCAGCCCACTGCCGGGTACGATTATTGGTGTCCATGAACATCCAAAACACAATCCAGGTCATCCAGCAATATACAGAAGACCTTGAAGACCGCCTGGTGGCAATCCGCCGCGACCTGCACCAGCATCCTGAACTATCAGGGGCTGAGTCTTGGACGGCGGCTTATATTGCGGCGGCGTTAGACGCAGCAGACGTGACAATTCGAACCGGTGTTGGCGGCTATGGACTGGTGGCCGAGCTGGTGACCGACCCCACCCGTCCGACGGTGGCACTGCGGGTGGATATGGACGCCCTGCCCATCCAGGAGGTCAACGAACAGCCTTACCGCTCAAAGGTCACTGGCTTGATGCATGCCTGCGGGCATGATGTGCACAGCGCCATTGGGATCGGGGTAGCCCTGATCCTTTCCCGCATCCGGGACCGGCTGGCGGGGAATGTGCGCTTCATCTTCCAGCCTGAAGAGGAAGAGATCACCGGCGCGCTGCGGATGATTCGGGCGGGAGTCCTGTCTGATCCTGAGCCAGTAGCGATCTTCGGTCTGCATGTGGCACCCATCCCGGTTGGCCAGATCGCCTGGACCGAGGACCTGTTCCTGGCAGGGTTTGATCACTATCTGGGTATCCTGAGAGTCCAGGGGGGAACCATGCTCTCACTCGCTCACCTGGATGCAATTGCCAGGCGCTGCTGCCAGGTCATCCAGCACTTCAATCAATGGCACCTGCCCGAAACCTTTGAGGAAATGCAGGCTTTCTGGAAGCGGATGGAAACTTCACCGGATGGCCTGGAACGCTTTATGATCTACGATGCCACCCAAAATGATGAGGTTCCCGGGGCCTGGCACGGCCAGTTTGGGATCGGGATCAAAGCGGCCAATCATCACCTGCGCCGGGCAGCGATCGGCCGCATCCGGGCTTCGCTCAACACCATCTGCCGCATGACCCATACCCGCTACCGCCTGGAACCGATGGGAACGATGCCCGATATGCGCAATGATACCAAGCTGGTGCGTGCTAACATTGAAGCGCTCGAAAGAATAGTTGGGGCGGAAAGCCTGATTGAACTCAAAGCCGCCTTTCCGTTTAATTGTGAGGATTTTGCGTACTTCACAGAATATGTCCCCGGCGCCATGTACTGGCTGGGGGGCGCTAACCCAGCCAAAGGGAAATTTGCCATGCTCCACACCCCAGATTTTGACGTGGATGAGCGCTGCCTGAAGGTTGGGGTGCGCGCGATGGCTGCTCTACTGGTCAACACACTGGCGCGTCACGATCACTGAGGTCTGTCATCCGGGGAGATGACACCTGTAACAAACGTTTTACCTTCCAACCCTTTGTTAATAAATTTGTGGTAATCTTCATAAAAATAGTAATAATATTGGTCGTTTATCGGGTAGAATCTGCCTGTTAAACCGCACCTGGTAGATTGATGATGTGTGAGGAGAAGTTATGGAAAATCGTGGATTTAGAACTTGCTTACTGACGGGGGTCGGGATCTTCGCCCTGTTGGTCTTTTTCGCCGCAGGGATTGGGGTCGGCTACTTGGCCCCGCGACTATTAAATACCGGTATTCCCGTTTCGGGTCCTGTGAACTGCCCGCCCTGTCCGGAAGCAGCTGCACCAGCTCAGGTTGAGAATGGCACCCCGGAATCAACAACGGTTGAGTGCCCACCTTGCCCATATGTTGATCCATCCGGTGAGACACCGGAGGCCTACCAGGATTTGTTCGCGCCGTTCTGGGAAACCTGGGAAATTGTCCATGAAGAATATGTGGACCAGCCTGTGGACAGCCAGGCCCTGATGGAAGGCGCCATCCGGGGTATGTTGGAGGCCCTTGGAGACCGGCACACCTCTTACATGTCACCGGACGAGTTTGCCCAGGCCAATGAAGCCCTGGAAGGCGAATATGAGGGGATCGGAGCATGGGTGGATATTACCGGCGACTATGTCGAGATCATCAGTCCGATGCGTGGTTCACCGGCCGCTGAGGCCGGTTTACAGCCCAATGATAGAGTGATCGGTGTGGATGGCGAAGATATGACTGGCGTCCCCGGAGACCTGGTGCTTCGGCGCATCCTCGGCCCGGCTGGGACGGATGTGACCCTCACCATTCAACGCAACAGCGAAACCTTTGATGTAACCATCACACGGGCGCGGATTGTGGTTCCCACAGTTGAGTTTGAAATGCTGGAAGATAATATCGCATACATCGGCCTCTATAATTACGGTGAACGCACCACCGAGCAACTTCGCAACGCCCTGCAGGAACTGCTGGATCAAAACCCGGACGGGTTGATTTTTGATCTGCGCGGAAATGGCGGCGGTTTCCTGAACGTTGCCATCCAGGTTGTCTCTGAATTTGTCGGTGACGGTGTGGTGATGTATGAACAGTTTGGTGATGGTGATACCTACACCTTTGAAGCCATCCCGGGTGGGTTGGCCACGGAAATTCCGCTGGTCGTTCTGGTCAACGAGGGCACAGCCTCGGCTGCCGAGATTACAGCAGGCGCTATCCAGGATTATGGTCGGGGACCCCTGGTCGGTGTCAACACCTTTGGTAAGGGTTCTGTCCAGAGCTGGATTGCCCTGGAAGACAATGCCGGCGGTGTGCGGGTAACCATTGCCCGCTGGTTGACGCCTAACGGCCGCCAGATTAGCGGTGAAGGGCTTGAACCCGAATACATTGTGGAGATGACCCAGGAAGATTTTGAAGCCGGGCGTGACCCACAATTGGAGAAAGCCGTGGAAGTGCTCAAAGAAATGTTTCAGTAGTTATTATCAGGAAGGTTTACGATGTTTTTTATGCCAGTTTTTAATTTGAATTATTTGCTCTTCATGCTGCCTGCACTCTTGCTGAGCCTGATCGTGCAGCTTTATGTCAATTCCAGCTATTCACGTTGGAGCAAAATCCGCAACCAATCCGGGATGACCGGGTCCGAGGTAGCCCAACGTCTGTCCGGCAAATTGGGCATGTATGATCTTAAATTACGGGCCATACCCGGCAGGTTGACGGATCATTATGACCCCCGGAATAAGGTGCTGGGTTTATCCCAGGATATCGCCCAACGGCCAACGGTGGCTTCGATGGCCATTACGGCTCACGAGTTGGGGCATGCCCAGCAGGACCAGGAAGGCTATCTTCCCATGCGGATCCGATCGGCCATGGTGCCGGCGGTCAACATCGGGACAACGGCTGGATGGTTGTTTATCATGCTGGGGCTGATGCTCCAGATCGGGAACCTGGCCTGGCTGGGTGTGTTTGCCTTCTCAGCAGGTGCGCTTTTCTCAATTGCCACATTGCCGGTCGAGTTGAATGCATCCAAGCGGGCCCGCAAATTGCTGCAATCCAGCGGGCTGATTGCGACCAGGAAGGAACAAAAGGGTGTCAACCAGGTGTTGAATGCTGCCGCATTGACCTACGTGGCCGCTGTTGCGACATCGGTATTGCAGTTGCTGTATTTTGTATCGCTGGCAGGCGGGATGGGGCGCCGCCGCCGGTAATGCATGAACAGTAATGGGGTACCAGGTGACCAGGTATTAGTTCATCATGAACCGTCCTGATTTACGATGACAGATGTAGGGTGTACGCCGATTGCCTGCACCCCACGGGTAGTGGGGTGTACGCCCACCATCGTTTCTCTGATCACCTGATCACCCCAAAGCCCCGTCCTGATTCACGATGACAGCTGTAGGGTGGGCGCGGATTTTGCGCCCACCATCAATTCACATTATAAATCAGGTCCCGAAGTGTACTAGATGATTACCTATGATCAGTAGGCTGGCTCACCAGCTGCTGCTTAACAAATTCTTATAGCGGTTACCCAAACCTCTGAACATCTGACTACCCAATCGCCTGGTCAACGACAAAGTTCTGGGCAACGAGCTGTAGGGTGGGCGCGGATTGCCTGCACCCCACGGGTCGTGGGGTGTGCGCCCACCATCAATTCACATTATAAATCAGGTCCCGAAGTGTACTGGATGATTACCTATGATCAGTAGGCTGGCTCACCAGCTACTGTTTGACCGATTCTTATCGTTTACCGTAACCCCTGACCACCTGACTACCCAATCGCCTGGTCAACGACAAAGTTCTGAGCAACGAGCTGTAGGGTGGGAGTGGATTGCCTGCACCCCACGGGTCGTGGGGTGTGCGCCCACCATCAATTCACAATATAAATTAGATCCCGAAGTTGTACTGGATGATTACCTATGATCAGTAGGCTGGCTCACCAGCTACTGTTTGACCGATTCTTATCGTTTAC
>SKPR01000042.1 GCA_007119455.1 Candidatus Brevefilum sp.
TATTACTGAGTTCGATAGTTTTAAGGTCTTTCGGTATGGATGGGGTGGGTAATAAGCCAGTCAGATTGGGTCCAGTATTTTTGGCCATTTTAAACTCCTTAATTTTCCAACTATTAAACTTCTTCTGACAAAAGGTGGTCAATTTCGTTGCGAATATCCTGAAGGTCATCAAGCTGTAAATACACAATCGCATACCGGATATAGGCGATAAAATCCAGTTCTTTTAGACCAGACATGACCATGTCACCGACAATACGGGAAGATACTTCAGATTTTCCCTTCCGCTGTAAAGTCGATTCGATTTCTCCTGTCAATCTTTCGATATCAGCGCCAGACACAGGCCTTTTACCACAGGCGATCCGGATACCATGTGTGAGTTTGTCACGGTTGAAATCTTCTCTGGTGCCATCCTGCTTAACCAAGAGGGGTGTGGCAAGGATGGCGCGTTCCAGGGTGCTGAAACGACCGTTACACGCCAGGCATTCACGTCGCCGGCGAATTCCACCCGGGGCATTCTTGGTCGTGTCGACGACCCTTGATTTTTCATTCTGGCAAAAAGGACAATGCATAACAAACCCTTCCAAGTGAATATAAATACAGGTTGCAATGAACCCCTAAATACAGGGGTGGGGTGTCTAATGCCCCCTACCCGTCAGGTAGAGTTTCATTTTAGCATAGGCCAGGGTTCTAATCAACACGAGATTCGCATATCTTTCTTAAAATATGTCATTGGCAAACATATTTTAATGTTGGGCTGGGAAATGGACGTTATGATTGCCCTTGTTCCGGTAATGGGGAAATTTAAATCGTATTGTAACGACTCAGCATGCAAAGGACGATGGGGCTCCCAACCTTTATCAGCAGAACGACTTGAGCCGTTACTTAATTTTCTAATAGGTACCGTTAAGTAGAATTCTCAAAGATTAAATGAAAACACAGGTGAGATCACCTGTGTTTTCAAGCAAAGCCATATATTTAGAGACGGGGAGTCAGACCATCCCTAAATACAGGCTATTCCAGGGTGCGCCACAGCCATACCAGAATACCGGGCGCAATTCCAACCGTTATTTCAGGCATCGTTTGTTGAGGAGCATTATGAGAAGAGGGTCTCACAAAGCTTTTATTCAGTTTTGATTGCGTTTTCGCAGAAACGCTGGCACATCCAGATCATCCGTATTGATCCGTGTTGGATACTCGTAGGCATCAACCTGATTTCGTGTTTCCAATGCTTCATCACCGTCATGATCCTCGTCAATCATCCGGGGTAAGGGATGTTGTTTAGGTAGCGAATTTTGACGGGATTCTGCCTTTTGCAGGGATGCGTTGATGCTCTGTCCTTCAAATCCGGTAGCGATGACCGTTATTCTGAGGTTTTCGCCCATCTTTTCATCGATCACAGCACCAAAAATTAGATTTACATCTGGATGGGCTGTTTCCTTGATGATTGCGGCTGCCTGGTTGACCTCAAAGAGTTTGAGACTTTCACCGCCCGTGACATTGAAGAGAATGCCTCGGGCACCATCGATGGTGACATCCAGCAACTGGTTGGAAATTGCCTGTTCAGCAGCCTTGAGTGCGCGATCCTCACCACTTGCCTGGCCAACTGCCATCAACGCAGCGCCGCCCTCAGACATGATGGTACGTACATCAGCGAAATCGAGATTGATCAGGCCAGGGATGGTGATCAATTCTGATATGCCCTGGATGCCCTGTCGTAGGACGTCATCTGCGACTTTGAACGCATCCTGCAAACCAGACCTTTTGTCCACAATCTGGAGCAATCTGTCATTAGGGATAATGATTAAGGTGTCTGCATGCTCTTTCAACGCAGTTGTGCCTTGTTCAGCAGCCTTGGCTCGGTGAGTGCCTTCAAAAGTGAAAGGCCTTGTGACGACACCAATGGTGAGCGCTCCGATTTCTTTGGCAATCTGGGCCACCACCGGCGCAGCGCCAGTTCCTGTACCGCCGCCCAGGCCAGCGGTCACGAAGACCATATCGCTGCCTTTTAATACCTCGTACATTTCTTCTGCTGATTCTTCAGCTGCTGCACGCCCGATCCGGGGGTCCCCGCCAGCACCGAGGCCGCGGGTGGATTTGTCGCCGATCCGCACACGGACCTTGGCCTTGGAAAACTGCAGGGCCTGGGCATCGGTGTTGACAGAGATAAATTCGATCCCGGTCAGACCTTCATCGATCATCCTGTTGACGGCATTACATCCGCCGCCTCCGAGGCCTACGACTTTGATTCTTGCAAATGACTCTGGTAGTAAATGTTTGTCCATCATAAACTCCTCTTTTTGATGCTTGATTGACGATAAAATTTTGTAAATTATCTCAGGGCAACAAACGCCTGAGTAAATCCTTAAGTTGTTCAGTCCACATTTGGGGTTGTTTAGGCCCTCGACGATCGATGTATTGACTGGTGTTGCTCATTAATAAAGCCCATTCCAGCAGACCGACGCTGGTTGCGTAAGCGGGTGAATCGAGTTGGTCAGTCAGACCAACCAGGTTCTGTGGTTTCGCTATCCGAGCGGGGAGGCCCATCACCTGAGAAGCCAACTGCCGGGAACCATTAATCTGGCTTGATCCGCCTGTGATCACCACTCCCGCAGGTAAAAGGCCATCATATCCGGAGCGCCTGATCTCCTGCACAACCAGCTGAAAAATTTCTTCCATCCGGGCTTCAATTATGTTTGCCAGATCTTCTCGCGCGATACGAGCGGGGGCGTCACCACCAAAACTTCTGACTGTAAATTGTTCCTCAGGGTTGACTCCGGATCTTAATGCATGGCCGAATTTCATCTTGACATCTTCTGCCTGCGATATGGGGAGTCTCAACCCGTGGGCGATATCTGATGTGACATGATTTCCACCCACTGCCAGAACCATGGTATGCCAGACATCACCATCAATATAGATAGCCATATCGGTGGTGCCGCCGCCGATATCAACCACTGCCACACCCATCTGGCGTTCTGTCTCTGAAAGAACCGCTTCACCAGATGCGAGAGGGTTGAGCACGAATTGAGAAACCTCAATACCGGATGAACCCACACATTGACGGAGGTTCTCAATTGCTGAAGCTGAGGCTGTGATGATATGGGCTTCAACTTCCAGCCGGTAACCATGCATCCCAACCGGTGTGCGGATGCCGTCCTGCCCGTCGATAATGAAACTGCGCTGGATCACGTGTACAATTTCGCGATTATGAGGGATGGCAACTGCCTGGGCCGCATCCAGTGCACGGTCGATATCCTCAAGATCAACCACGCCTCCGGTGATACCCACCACACCCCGACTGTTAATCGATGAAACCTGTGAACCGGCCAGGCTAACCAGGGCCGCATTAATTTCAAAGCCAGATGTACGCTCGGCTTTTTCAACCGATCGGGAAACAGCCAGCGCAGCTGCATTGAGATCCACAACAGTCCCTTTACGAATCCCCTGGGATGGCTCAATTCCGACACCCAGGATGCGTAAATTGGCACCGTTTTCGACCCTGGCAACTAGGGTACAGATTTTGCTGGTTCCGATATCAATTCCGACAATTATTGGTTCATCCATCATTAATGCTCCAATCGGTAAAAGGGTGCGTGCATAAATTCAAGGCTGATCAACGCAGGCGTTACCTGGCGCTTTTCAAGTGCAGTCAGGATCGTCTCGTATTCTGCGAGCTTAATATCAATATTTGTGGTGTCCTTACCAAAATACACCAGCCAGCCATTTGGATCAATCCATCCCAAACCAAAACGCGGGTCATACTGTAATTCACTGCCTTCAGGTAGGAAATCTTCGAATGAAACAACCGCCTGGACAAAATCCGGTGTGGTTGTGGGGTAGGTAGGATTTTGTAATAACAACAATAACTCTTCTTCCTCTTGGGGCAGGTCTTGTGGAGGTCCTGGGGGATTTCCACTTGCCAGCACCCGCAACTGAACCTCAGCCTCTCCCCGGATCGGGAACATGACCCCTTCCGTATCAATCCAAAGCAACGACTCAGGCTGCTCCCATAAAATGAGGGGTTGGCGTTCGACAACCCGGATCATGACAGAAGCCGGTAACCCCACCGTCACATTGACCCGGCTGAGACTTGGAAAGTTTTCCAGCACCTGTTCCTCAATTTCTGAAGGTCGGATGCTGATAATGGAATTTCCGGAAAGATCGGCTTGTGAGAGGATGGCCTCGCCGCCAAGCCGTTCAGCACCTTTCAAGTCGATGGTTTTGACTTGAAACATTTCCAAACCTGAGAGGCTGATCACAACCACAAGCGAGATGACGAATATTGCGCCAGAAACCAGTTGCCACCCAGGCTGGAATCGGGGAAGTCCGGGCAATTGGATTTCAGCGCCTTTGTTTTTAAGAGGAATGTGCATCCGGTTTTTCTTCCGGTTTACCACAGGAACCCGGGGGGTTGATCGACGTGTAACCGGGGCATTATTTTTCGTTTGCTTACGCGTGGCACTGGATCCCAATGGGGTTTTTGAGATCGGCTTGCGGGTTTGCTTCCTGCGGGCCCGCACTTTTTCAGCTCGTGACACCTGGTCGGATTGCCGTTTGGCCATATCAGCCTCGATACTCTCTTTCTGTTTTATCTCGCTGTGCTTTTCTTTCGAGCGCCAGGGCAATTAATGTCTCGATTAACGCACTGTAGGACATACCTGAAGCCTGCCAGAGTTTGGGATACATACTGATTTTGGTAAATCCCGGGATGGTGTTGATTTCATTGAGGAAGATTTCTCCACTGGCCCGATCAAGTAAAAAATCAACCCGTGCCATACCCGCACAGTCAGTTGCTTTATAGGCTTTGATGGCCAGGCTTTGCATCTGAGTCACGTGTTCAACGGGTAAGTCAGCGGGTATCAGCAACTCAGCCGTATCATTGATATATTTTTCAGAATAGGTGTAAAAGATATCCTTGGGGATGATCTCCCCTGGCACTGACGCTTCAGGGTTTTCATTGCCAAGAATACTGATTTCAATTTCGCGGGCATCGCCAATGCCCTTTTCAACCACAATTCGACGGTCATAAAGCGCCGCTTGCATCAGGCCTTCCATCAGGTCACTGCGGCTGGTGCATTTACTGATCCCGACAGATGAACCCAGGTTGGCCGGTTTGGTAAACAGGGGATAGTCCCCTATCGCTTCAGCCAGTTGAAGGCATTCATCCAGGTCCGTTTCAATCTGGGTGCGGTTGAGGACTTTATAGGCCAGGGTCGGGATTTGATGGGTGATCATCACATCCTTGAACAGTCCTTTATCCATACAGACTGATGATCCGAGAACACCGGCACCGACATAAGCGATATCTGCCAGTTCGAGCAGGCCCTGTAAGGTCCCATCTTCACTGTAGGTACCGTGCATAACCGGGAAGACAACGTCGAGCTTGGCATAGAGATTCATTTCGCCATTTTTCCGGGTGTATATTCCTGGGTTTTGAGGCGAGGGTAATAGAAAAGCCGGTGTGAGATCATCAAAGCGTTCCTGTTGGAGTTTGGATAACAAGTTCTCGCCAACGAACCACTCTCCCTGGCGTGTGATTCCAATTTCAACCACCTCGAACTTCTCCGGGTTGATGACCGATATTACTGAACGCGCGGACATCAGTGAGACATCATGCTCACCGGATCTTCCACCAAACATTACACCAAGTTTCAATTTATCCTTCATTAATCAAATTTGCCTAGCACTTCAATTTCGGGTTCCAGAAGAATCCCGAATTTCTTGTTGACGGTTTCCCGGGCTAATTTCATCAGCTCCCAGATATCCTGAGCGGACGCCCCTTCCAGGTTAATCACAAAATTGGCATGGATAGGGCTGATCATCGCACGTCCGATACGCCGTCCTTTCAGGCCAGCAGCGTCAATTAACCGGCCAGCATAATCGTCAACCGGATTCTTAAACATCGATCCAATCGATGCACCAGGGGGTTGGGTTTCTTTGCGGTATTCCTGAAAGGCTTTGATTTTTTCCCAGGCTTCCTCCCGGCTCGAACGGGTCATGTTGAAAATGGCTGAAAGGATCACCACTGGCATCTTTTCACGTTTAAGGATGCTGCTGCGATACTGATAATCCAGCTTGTCAACCGGCCAATCTTCTATTCCTTTATTTTTGTGCAAGATTTTTGCCATTATCAAACTGTTTTTCATGTCACTGCCATGGGCGCCAGCATTTCCATAGACCGCACCACCGACCGTACCAGGAACTGGAGCAGCCCACTCCATTCCGCTGAGGCCTCTCAATGCAGATTGACGGGCGACCGTCCCTAAAATAGCACCCGATTCCGCATACACGGAGGGCATCTCTGATTTTGTGTCGATTTCGAGGTTGTGAGCCCGATTGTGGATGACGATTACATCCAGCCCTTGATCGCTGACCAGGATGTTCGAACCGCTGCCCATGACGATGAATGGGGTTGAAACGTCCCACAGTGTTTGAGCCGCTTTAACCAGATCTTCCAGGGTATGCACAGAAATCAGGGCAGGAACATGGCCGCCAACCCTGGCAGTTGTGTAATTGGCCATGCTAACATGCTCATGTAAGTTTGCGCCAAAGGCTGTTCTGAGTTTATCAAAAGGGATCTCTGCCATTGTTTTAATCCTTACGCGTGCCTTTCCCGTTTCCTTAAGCCTGAGAGAACGGTCTGGCTGATCTGGGTGGCGTCGCCTGCTGAAAACACAATTGCGATATCACCGGGTGAAAGATTTGCCAATAAAAATGAAGATGCCGTATCGAAATCATCCATATAGACACCTTTATGACCGGGAAGTTTCTGGGCTATGACTTCTGATGTATAACCCGGACTTTCTTCTCGGGCTGCGTAAACTTTAAGAACAACCACAGAATCCGCCAGATCCAGAGCTTCAATAAAGGCGGGTTCAAGTTTTTTGGTACGCGAGTAGGTGTGGGGTTCCCAGATCGCCCAGATTTTCTGCCCGGGGTAGCGACTGCGGGCTGCTTTGAGTGTTGCAGCAATTTCTGTAGAGTGGTGCCCATAATCATCAATAACTGTGACACCGTTGGCTGTTCCTATGACTTCAAATCGTCTTCCAGCACCGGTGAAATGGGTCAATGCATCGATCGCTTCTTTGATCGGTAAACCTAACTGATGAATGGCACCCAGAGCTGCTGTTGCGTTAAGCACATTATGCTGCCCTGGTATGCGCAGACTGGCCTGGCCAATTTTGTGATGTGCTTCTCCGCTTTCTGGATCTCTAAACAACAGGTCGAATTCAGGCAAACCAACTTCGTTGTTTTGGAGCTCATCAGCCAGGTAATGGGCTTGATTGGATGTGCCATAACTCAACATTGTGAAATCCACATCATCCATTTCTTGCATGAGATCATGGGTTGCCGGGTCGTCGAGGCAGAGCAGGGCCACACCATCCGCTCTGACTCTTTCAAGAAAGGCTTTGAAGGCAGCCCGGTAATCTGCTTCCGTTGGGAAGCAATCGGGGTGATCGTGTTCAATATTGGTGATTATGGCGATTTTCGGGGCCAATCCGAGGAACATATGGTCGTATTCATCAGCTTCAATCGCAAAGTAAAGTCCGGTGCCAGCCCGAGCGTTACAATCGAGCTGATTGACAACACCACCGGCAATAAAACTTGGGTCCAGGCCGAGCCTATCAAGCATCCAGATGATCATGGCCGTGGTCGTTGTTTTTCCGTGACTGCCAGCAACCGCCAGGGTGTCTTTATCTTGCGTGAGATCTTTAAGGAATTCCGATCGCTTCAAAACCGGGATGCCCTCGGCTTTAGCTGCGATCACCTCTGGATTATCATCCGGGATGGCTGAGGATCGGATCACAAGATCAGCGCCAGCGACCTGTTCAGCGGCATGGCCGAGATAAGTTTTTGCCCCGGCTGCGGTGATGGCTTTGAACAACGGCGAAGCAACCCGGTCAGAACCGCTGACCGCGTGACCGTTTTCAAGTAAAACCCGGGCAATGGCAGAAAGTCCTGTGCCGCCAATGCCAATTAAATGAATCTTTTTCATCACACAAACACCACCAAAATAAAGACAAAAGCGATTGCAACCGCAACATAAATAACAGGTGCTTGCAACCATTGGGGAGGCAAGATTTCGATCAGGCTCTGGATATTTTGCCCCAAATCAGCCATTTGGCCAGGGGGCATGATCCACTCAAAGGGATAATCTGCATCCATCAGGTAAAACCAGGCGGTCCCGAATATCATGTAGCCATTGACACCACCCAGGAATATGCCGAGCAATAAATCCTCGAAGCGATCTCGTATGAATTTTCCGCTGTCTATCATACGGGGAATATTAGGGCCCTGGTAGCCAAAGAAAGTCATAGCACCTAAAACAGACATACGCACCCAGAAAGTTGATTCGGGGGTGAGGCCATCTCGGAAAAACGGAATAAATGATTCCATAATTGTGATCAGAAAAAGAGCCACAACCACACCCGATGTGACCAGGATTTCTTTTGCCCAACCTCGCATTGCGCCGATGATGGCAAATAAAATCACATACATCCAGAATAGGACCGAAAGACTGATCATGCGGGTAACCCTCCGTCCTGTTTATTTGCCAGTTCGCGGAGTAAAGCTGCAATTCTGTCGGCTGCATCAGGTTTGGATAGTGCTGACATTGCCCCGCTCATCTGGTCGAGCGCCTGGCGATCAAAAATTAATCTGGTGATTTTTTCTTTTAGTGATACATCCAGGTCTTCATCGTTCAGGACCACCGCTGCACCCCGATCGGCGAGATAATTAGCATTTACTTTTTGATACCGCCAGGCATGCGGATAGGGGACGAGAATTGCGGGCAGCCCAAACAGAGGGTACTCACCCAAAATGGATGCGCCTGCTCTTGATACGATTAAATCTGCTGCGCCCAGGGCTGCGCCCATTTCGTGTAGATAAGGGAAGGCCTGGTAACGACTGGCCTGGTCTGCTGTGAGGGTTTGCGCATTTGCTTCGATCTTCTCCCAGTCAAGGTGTCCTGTCAGGTGGATGACCTGCATGTTCTCTAAAAGTTCCGGGAGGATCTTCATCAGCGCGTTATTGATCGAGCGGGCGCCTTTACTGCCACCAGCCACGGCTAATGTTGGGATTTCCGGATCAAAGTTGAAATAAGCTAGAGATTTTTCACGTGTCCAGTCTTTTAAGCCTGGGCGAACAGGGTAACCGGTGACGATCAATTTCTGCTGGTTAGGGAAAAATGGACGCGATTCTTCTGCTGTCAGGGCGATCTTAGCAGCAAACCTGGCCAGTGCTTTCAATGCCAAACCCGGTTCGATGTCAGGAACATAGAGCAGTGCCGGTCTCCGCATAGCTGCCACGGCCATGGGGAAAGCGAGATAACCACCGGTAAAGAGCAGGATATCGGGATTGAAAGCACGCAGGATCCGACGAGAAGATATGACGCCTCGTAAGAGCTGCCAGAAATTGCCTGGCAACTTGATCAGCCCGACACCATGCACGCCGGCTGCTGGAATAGTTGCGAAAGGAATGTCTCGTCTGGTTACCAATGCTTCTTCCATGCCACCGCGGCCGCCGACCCACAAAACAGAGTCTTTGCCCAGTTTCAGGGCTTCAAGAACGGTGATGGCGGGATACACGCCCCCGCCCGTCCCGCCTGCGCAGATCAACAACCGCACTGTTTGGGCTCCTTTCCGAAGATTTTTGTCTGATAGATGCTTTAGAAATATTCATGATGATGCCGATTGACGTCAGGGTCACGACCATGCTCGATCCACCTGCGCTGATAAAGGGCAATGCGTTCCCGGTGAATGGAATTAATCCAACCAGGGTTGCCATATTCATAAGGGCTTCAAAGCCAATCCAGCTGGTCAGACCAAAGGCAATCAGGGAACCTAATTGATCCGGTGCATTTCTGGCAATTTCATATCCACGCCAAACGAGTAATAAGAACATGACCACCACAAAAAAACCGCCCAAAATGCCTGTTTCTTCCACCACGACAGCGTAAATACTGTCCGTCGGGGCCAGTGGTAAGCCTGTAAATTTGGTATCAGCCTGGCCGATGCCAACACCGAACCAACCGCCTTTGATGATGGCTTCCAGGCTCCGTTGAATATGGTAACTGCCCTCCAGGGGATTATTCAAACCTGTCAGGTATGAATTCATCCGCGCCCTACCTGTGGGGTAGAGATACATCAAGGGCAAACCAACCAGCAATGCCAGAACGATGACCAGGAGGATGATCTTCCAATCACCACCAGCGAGGAAAAATAGCATTACACCGAGAAGCAAAACGGTTAATGCAGCACTCAGATCAGGTTGCATCATTATGAAACTGAAGGTCAGCCCAAGGATAATAACAAGGGGAACAAGGGCTATCTGGATATCATTCAGGGAATCTTTACGACGATAAAGCCAAAATGATAAATAGATAATCATCACGGCTTTAGCGAGTTCGGAAGGTTGGATTGACCCGCCGAGTAGCATTCGGGTCATTTCTGCGCCACGTAATTCATGCGCAACGAGGACTGCCAATAATAATATCAGGGTACCCAACCACATCGGAACAAGAATTTTTTGATAAAGGTGATAATCAATAAAACTGGCGATGATTGCCAAAAGAATACCGAGAAACACCCAGAGCACCTGCCTGCCAAATATGTAAGTTGGCCCTTCACCCATCAAGAGTGAAAAATCCCAACTGGCCGAATAAACCATCAATAAACCGAAAACAAGCAGTACGATCACGATTAATAGCATCGGCACATCAAATGGAAGGTGGATGGAGCGGCTCTTGCCCGATTTCGTTTGTAATTTAGTTACGAAAGTTTGTTCACCCATTGCTTAAATCGCTTTCCTCGTTCTTCAAAATCTTGAAATTCGTCAAAACTGGTTCCTCCGGGTGAAAACAGTACAACATCTCCTGGTTCCACACGATCAGCTGCATTTTGTACTGCTTCATATAACCCTTTACAAATATCGATCGTCAGGGGACGCATCCCTGATTCTGGATTACCAACAGCCTTCTGAATCAGGTCGGCTGCCTCACCAAAAAGGATCAGATGATCAACTTTCTGGTGGATGGCCTCTGCCAGTTTTTGCCAGGGCAGATCTTTATCTCGCCCACCAGCCAGCAGTATAATAGGTGGGTCAAAGGTGTTCAAAGCAGCAATGGCCCTTTCAGGTGATGTGGCAATCGAATCGTTGTACCATTCTGCGCTGTTCCATTCCCGAACAAATTCCAGTCGGTGGGGCACACCTTCAAATCCGACAATCCCATCATAGATGGCAGGAAGTGTGAAGGTTGCAGCAGCCGAAATAGCTATGGCAGCCAGGACATTGTAAAGGTTATGTGTTCCCCGTAATTTGATGAGATCAGCTCGCATGATCTTTGCGACCTGCCCACTGGCCTGTAAATAGAGTCTGCCACGTTTGTAATATGTGGCATCCTCCTTTTTGAATGGAGGGTTCAGACCAAAGGTGATACGCCGGCCCTTAACTTCGTCATAAAGTTTGCGGACTAAGGGATCATCCCGGTTTAAAATGGCGGTATCTTCTGCCTTCTGGTGGGTAAGGATGTTGGATTTTGCTGAGATGTATTTCGCCATGGTCTTATGGCGATCGAGATGGTTGGGTGTAAGGTTTAAGATCGATGCGATCTGGGGAGATTTTGTCATGATCTCAAGCTGGAAACTTGATAACTCCATCACAGCCAGATCATCAGCCTGCATTTTCTCAACATCCTGAATCAGCGGGTTGCCGATATTACCGCCCACCCAAACCTTGTTTTCCGGTTTTTTGAGCTTGAAATGTTGCCGGGCAATCTCACCGACGAGGGCCGTTGTTGTTGTTTTTCCGGATGATCCTGTGATCCCGATAACCGGGCAAGGGGCTTCTTCCAGGAAGATCTGCGAATCGTTTGAAAGTGAAATATTACGGCGAATAGCTTCTTCAACCAGGGGCAGATCCATTGGAATACCCCCTGATAAGCAAACCATGTCCGCATTATCCAGGATTTCGAAGGGATGTGAACCGGTGACCCATTCAACGTCCAGATCTGAGAGTTCTTCACGTGCCTCAACAAGCGCATCTTCTGACCGACGATCGTTGAGGATGACGTGTGCGCCTTTATCAGCCAGGAAGCGTGAAAGGGCCAGACCCTGCCGGGCAGCTCCGATCATCACGATTTTCTTTCCTTGCCATTCAGACATATCTCACTCCACCAAAATTAATGCAACGCCTAACATGGTGAATATCAGGCTGATCAACCAGAATCGCTGAACAACCTGTGTTTCACTCCATCCGGATAATTCGAAGTGATGGTGAAGCGGCGCCATTTTGAAGAAGCGTTCACCACCCGTTGCTTTGAAATAAATAATTTGAATCACTACGCTTAATGCTTCGCTGACCGGGATGATTGCAATCAGTGGAATGATCAACCATTGACCGGTCATTAAAGCCACTACGCCCAATGTCGCCCCAAGGGCCAGTGATCCTGTATCACCCATGAAGAGCATTGCCGGGTGAACGTTGAACCACAAAAACCCAAATAACGCACCAACTACAGAAAAACAGAACCGGGCCAGGAAGTTTTGCCCCTGGATCACCGCCACAAAACCAAAGGCAGCAAACGCTGTTGCTGAGATCAAACCGGCCAGCCCATCAAGGCCATCTGTGAAATTGACCGCATTGGACATGCCCACGATCACAAAGACGGCAATGGGAATATAAAGAGGCCCCAGGTAAAAAACTTCTTGCGATGTGAACCAGATCAATTGCGGGACGTCCAGGATATCGCGTAAGGCAAAGGCGATTGCAATGGCAAAAATGACCTGAATTCCAAATTTGACCCTTGCTCGCATACCCAGCCCCTGCCGGGGTCCGCGGATGCCTTCCCAGTCATCGATGATGCCTAAAATTGCATACATCCACAAGGTGACGAGGGGGAGTAATACAGATCGACCTAAAAGGTTGAAACCAAAAATCGAAACCGCATTGAATAAAATGGTCAAGATAGTGACCGGGATTAATATCATCAGCCCACCCATGGTGGGGGTGCCAGTTTTTTCGGTATGCTGGTCAGGTCCATCCTCACGGACGATCTTTCCGATTCGCCAGGCTTTAAGCAACCGGATCAGGGGCGGTCCCCAGATAACGGTCATGATAAAGCTCAGCCCGCTGATAGCGATTGCGACGGAGGTGTTTTCCATCAGACACCCTCCTCCAGAGCTTTCAGTACCCTGTCCATCCGCATCACATTCGAGCCTTTTACCAGAACCACATCATTACCTTGAATCATGTCCACGATTTCTTGGGTTGCCTGGTTTGTATTTGGAAACCAGTGGATGGCCTCTGAGGGAAAACCGGTGCGGATTGCTGCATCAGCGATGTTCTTTGACCTTTCACCGATCAGGATCAGGACATCGGTTGTGTTTATGGCAATTTCACCGACGGATTCATGACCGGATTTTTCATAGGGACCCAGTTCGAGCATATCTCCCAAGATTGCCACACGCCGGCCGGACAAACCACCAAGCAATTTAAGGGCTGCCCGGGTAGAAACAGGTGAGGCGTTATACGAATCGTCCAAAACGATGGCGCCGTTTTTCAGTGAAAAGTGTCGCATCCGCAGATCGAGGCGAGTGCTGGCCAGGGTATGGATGATTTCATCCCAGCTGAGACCCAGTGTCAGGGCGACAGCTGTGGCACACAGGATGGTATAGGCTGAAAATTCCCCTAAAAGCGGTGAGTGAATGTGATGTTTTTCACCCTGGAATTTAATCTGACAGGTTATGCCTTCCAGACCGAGGCTTTTGATGTTTGACGCTACCAGATCGGCAGGCTGTTCAATGCCATAGGAAAAGATTTTAGCGTTGGTTCTGTTAGACATCCAGCGAACCCAGGGGTCATCCATGTTGAGGACGGCGACACCCTGCGGCGCAGATGGAAGGGATTCAACCAGTTCCGCTTTACCTCTGGCGATCTGCTCCTGGGATCCAGCCCGTTCTGCATGAACGGTCCCGATGTTGGTTAGAACGCCTATCTGCGGGTTGGCTATTTCACATAAGGTGCGAATCTCTCCCGGTACATAAAACCCCATCTCTAACACCGCACATTCGTGGTGTGGTTCAAGTTCTAAAAGCGTTAATGGTAGACCAATCTCATTATTTCGATTCCCCGGGTTTTTGAGGACTTTGAACCGTGATGCAAGCAAAGACGCTGTCAGCTCTTTTGTTGAGGTTTTCCCAACACTGCCTGTGATCCCAATTGTTTTAACAGGGTTCTTTTGGCGCCATTGGATGGCGATGGTTTGTAAGGCGGTCAGTGTGTCCTCAACCCGTAAGCAAATGGGCAGCTCAATATCAATCTTTTCCTTATCAAAATGTCCGGAGCGGAGGTCAAGTGTATTAAATTTTTCAGTAAGTGGCTGATGGATGAGGGCGGCAATGGCGCCGTTATCAAAAGCAGCCCGGACGTAATCATGCCCGTCTACCCGATCGCCAGGCAGTGCGATAAACAGGCTATCTTTGACAGCCTGGCGCGAATCGATCACTGCATGGCTGAACTGCACATCCAGTGATGAGATCTCACAATCGGTCAGGGTGAAAATGATGTCTCTCAGGCTTAACACTTTTATTCCTCTAATAATAATTAATCATTTATCAATTGAAGCCGCACATTATCAGGCGGGATCCGCATCAAGACCACCAGTTTTTCGACGACATCCCGGAAAACAGGTGCTGCAACCTCTGAACCCCAGGGGGAAATGGTTGGTTTTTCGATCCAAACATAGACCACAAATTGCGGGTCGTCGGATGGGCCCCATCCGACAAAAGAGGCATTGGTCAGTTTGCTGGTATATCCCAGTTCGGTGGGGATATCACCGGTCCCGGTTTTGCCGGCCACACGGTAGCCAGGAACAAGGGCAACCGATGCTTCCTCTTCCAATGAATAGGTCAGCATATCGGTCATCACCCTGGCAGTTTCTGCTGAAATCGGGCTGTTGATGACCTGCGGGGTCACATTATACTGCTGACCACGGTCGACAACACCTCGAACCACGTGTGGCATCATCATCCTGCCATCATTCGCCAATGCTGAGACCGCCATCACCATCTGGATCGGTGTGACCGCGATCCCCTGGCCATAGGAATTGGTTGCCAGGTCCATGATCATCCACTGGTTGTTCTCAGGCAACCGCATCGGATAGTTAGCTTCACTGGCCATGTCAATCCCGGTGCTTCTGCCAAAACCAAATGCCTGCAAATACTGGTAAAAGAGTTCTTCGCCAAGTAAGTCAATCGCCACATATGCCAGGCAGACATTCAGTGAATGGCGCATACAGCCCGTCATATCCTGCACACCCCAAGCGCCAAAGTTCCAGTTGTAAATGGGCCAGCTGTTTGCGACCCAATACACACCGCTGCCATCGTTATAAGTCGTATTGAGGTCGGCCACGCCACTGTCGAGGGCAGCAGCCATGGTGATGACTTTAAAGACTGAACCGGGTTCGTACGCTGTTCCCACCGCTCGATTATATGGGGTAATTCCCGGGAAGGTTTCCTGGTATTTCCAGTATTCGTTCGGATTGAAGAAGGGTGTACTGGCCATCCCCAGTATTTCACCGGTCTTGGGGTCTGCCACAATGATTGTGCCACCGGTTGCACCAGCCCAATCGATAGCTTCATCCAGCGTGTCTTCCAGCATCTTCTGGATTTCACGGTCGATGGTCAGGATTAAACTCGCACCCGGATCGAAGTCCGGCAGCGCTTCGACGAGGTAAGGGTCGTTGGGTAAAAAGACGGTCTGCGGTTTCCCGGTTAATAAACGGTTATAGGCTTCTTCAACACCGAATACCCCCTGGGCTGATTCTCTGGAGAAGTAATTGTAAAAACCCAGTACATTGGCAGCCAGCTGATCTTCGGGGTAAACACGCTGTTGCATCGGCGTCCAGACCAGACCAGAAAGGCTGGGTTTGGTGGAGCGAGCCTCTTGCCTGCGAGTAACATAGTGAGCTTTTAACTGCTCAATTTCCTGGATTTTTTCCTTGCTGACGAAGTTGGCCAGCACATAATACCGGTTTTCATTGGCCCGTTTTTCTGTGTTGGCCAATTCGAACACATCTAAATAATCCAGATTGTCTAATAATGAGGCAGCAGCAAAGGCAATTGACTCAGGATCAGTGACGAATTTCAAGTCAATCCCAACCTCGTAACCAATTTGATTGGTGGCGAGGATATTGCCTGAACGATCATAGATCGTTCCCCTCGGGGGATAAATTGTCTTCCTGACGCCCTGGTAATTTTCGGCCCTGGCGATCAAATCCATGGCAAAGGTTGTGTAATTGATCCGCACCATCTGGACGACGATGGCGACTCCCATTGCCAGACAGACCAGCGCGATGATGATGTATCGGGGGTAGTTGGGCATTTTCATGGAACAATGACCTCCTCCACAGGTGGTGAATCGGTTGTACCAGGCCAGATCTGACCGATAAACCAGTCCCACAATGAGATCCGGTATGCAGACCGAAGGATCGGTGTTTCAGCAATCATATTGACTCTGGGTGGAGCCAGTTCGAGATCGGCTCTTGGGTTGAAACCCTGAACCTCAACATAGATTGCGTTGTGGGGATCTATCATGACAAAACCTAAAGTTTCTGCCCTTTCTTTCATACTCTCAATGGATCTTGCGGCTGCAAGATCAGCCGTAAGTTGGGCAATTTCGTTGTTGATATTATTAATATTCCGTTCCAGAGATTGGATCCTGCGTCCGGAGGTGGCTGCCTGTGCACTGATATTGAGATAAAGACCTGTAACTGAGCCAATCAGAACCAACCCAAGCAGGAATAAGCCAATCCATTGGATCTGGATTCGCCAGGGTGCTTGTTTATACGCTTGTAAAAGACGGTTTTTCATATCTTCTACCTTGCAATTATCATGCCTTTGTAATCTTTTCAGCGATTCGAAGTCTTGCACTGCGAGATCGCGGGTTTTCCTGGACTTCCTTCTTCGAAGGTGTCACAGGTTTTCTTGTGAGTACTTTTAATGAAGCCTTGTGGCCACATGTGCACACGGGCTGCTCTGGTGGGCAGATACAATCTTTGCTTTCTTTTCTGAAAAACTGTTTGACGATCCGGTCTTCCAGTGAATGAAAGCTGATGATAACGATCCTCCCACCAGGTTCAAGACAATTTACCAGTCCTGGCAATGACGTTTCAAGCGTTTCAAGCTCCTTGTTGGTGGCGATGCGGAGGGCCTGAAACGTACGGGTTGCTGGATGGATATGTCCGCCATACCTGGGCAGGGAATTTCTGATCAAGGTTGCCAGTTCATCCGTGGTGTGGATGGGTCTGGCAGCAACGATGGTCCTGGCAATGCGGCGTGAATAACGTTCTTCACCGAATTGCCAGATAACATCTGCTAACTCTTCCTCGCTCAGCCTGTTCACCAGATCGGCTGCAGTAAACCCCATCTGCGGGTTGAACCGCATATCCAGTGGGCCTTCTTCAGCGAAGGAAAATCCTCGATGAGGACGGTCGACCTGCATGGAGGAAACACCTAAGTCCAGCAGAATGCCGTGGACTGCATCCCAGCCAAGCTCATGGAGGATATCCGGAGCCAGGCGGTATGAGGCCTGTTGTATGTGGATGCGCGCTTCAAACGGTAAAAGACGCTGGCGAGAGATCGCCAGCGCCTCCGGGTCCAGGTCAAGACCAAGCAACCTGCCTTGGGGCGCTGAAGCCTTTAAAATACCCTCAGCATGCCCTCCGGCGCCAAGCGTGCCATCGAGATAATCTCTGCCAGAAACCGGCGCTAACGCATCCAGAACTTCATGGTAAAGTACTGGCTGGTGGGGATGGTGGTCACCGGATGTGCCGGTGTCAGCATCACCGCCAAAGCTCGAACCGTTCATGGTAGGGGTTGCAAATCCAGGGCACTGTACCGTTGGTCGTTCGCTTCGATATCATTGAGTGAGACTTGCTGTGCCTGCCAGCTTTCTGGTGACCAGATTTCAAAGTATTCACCGCTGCCAACGACGATGGCAATTTCTCCGAGGTTTGCAGTCTCTCGAAGAAATGCAGGTATCAGGATACGACCCGCTTTGTCAAACTTGATTTCCTTTGCATTGGAAAAGAGCAGTCTGCGAAGCATACGGCTGTTTGACCCCAGGAAACTGATGGCCTGTACCTGGTTCGACATGCGCTCGAACAGTTCAGGAGGGAAGGCTTGCAGGTTGCCATCGAAACCCTGAGTCACAAAGACCGCCTCACCCAGGGCCTCTCGAAAATCAGAGGGGATGGTGATTCGGCCTTTCTCATCGATGGTGTGCTCGTACCGACCCAAGAACATTTGTTCTGCTTCTCCTAATACCAATGGCGCGCCGGATTGGCCGGCGCTCCACAACGTCCCACTTATCTCCACTTTTAACCACTAGTGGTTTCAGTATATCAAAGTCCGGGATTTAAATCAAGATAATTTGGGTTGAATTATCCTGATTCAGAAAATATTGGTATTAATTATCGTGGGGAATCCATCAATGTCACACACACTTGAGATTTTTTAAGTAAAGGAGTCTCACTTCCTCTGCTTAAGGCTTTACACCTCCGTCATTATATCAGATATCGTAACTGCTCAGGCAGTTCTGCTGCTGAAGGCTGTCGCCCCCATATTCACTTGCATGCTGAGTAGTTAACAGATATCAAATAAATGTGGGGCAGCGCAATGGGTGGGTCAGGTCAATCGTTAAGTCATAATGACGGAATGAAGGCATAAATAATGGAAGATGCATTCTAAGTTTGATGGCGGTTTTTCTACCAAGGATGTTGAAACGATGTGGCGATTTTTGATATGTCAATAGTCAGTTTCTGGTTGACTTTCGGGTTTGATGACATTATAATTATCTGACCTTGCCCCGGCAGGACGTTTTTGCTGGGGTATAATCTTGTAACCCAACTTTCCCGGTCACTGGCGGTGACACGCGAGGGCGACTGGCTAAGTGAAGATTGGAGTTGAAAAATGAAATTTGCAATTGTTGAACAAGGCGGCAAACAATACCGCGTTGCCGAAGGCAGCACGATCGAAGTTGATCGGCTGCAGAACGAGGTGGGAGAAGCCTTAACCCTGGAAGATGTCCTTCTTTCTGTCGATGATGATAAGGTTGTCATTGGAACACCGTTGATTGAAGGCGCTAAAATCCAGGCGAAGGTTGTTGACCACATCAAAGGACGTAAAATTCTGGTGTTCAAATATCGTCCTAAACAACGTTATCGGGTAAAATCCGGTCACCGGCAGCAGTACACGCGTTTGCTGATCGAATCGATTGAAATGGAGTAAGGATCATGGCACATAAAAAAGGCGGCGGCTCATCGCGCAATAACCGTGATAGTAAATCAAAACGACTGGGAATTAAGAAATTCGGTGGTGAATATGTGATCAGTGGCAATATCCTGGTCAGGCAACGTGGGACCAAAGTCCATCCTGGCTGGAATGTTGGCATGGGCAAAGACCATACACTCTTTGCGACGACAGAGGGACTCGTTCACTTTGAAACGATGCCTGGTGGTCGGAAAAAGGTGCATGTCGTTACCATCCCCGAGGAAGAATAGTAAGTACCATCATTTGAAAGGATCGTAACGAGATTATGAAGAAAGAAATTCACCCTGAATATCATGATGAAGCAACGGTAATTTGTGGTTCCTGCGGGACCACGTGGCAGACTGGGTCCACCAAGGCAGAAATTCGCACCGAAGTGTGTTCAAATTGCCATCCCTTTTATACGGGTCAGCAGCAGCGTATCCTTGACCGTGAAGGTCAGGTGGATCGATTCTATAAACGCTTGCAAGCCCGCCAGGAATACATTGACGAACAGCAGGCAAAAGAGGAAGAGAAAGTTTCACCCGACCGCCCAATTGAAGAACTTGATCTGGGCACTCGGGTAGATAACGTTCTGGAAGAAGCTGGTATAACAACCATAGGCGATGTACTTGAACGCCTTGAAGGTGGCGAGCAGGCCATGTTGGATATCAGCGGGTTTGGCCGTAAATCATTAATTGATCTCAAAAAGGCCTTACGCCAGATGGGCTATAAAATCCCTGAAGCCGCTGAAGAAATCACCGTGTAAATTAATTTGAGAATCGAAAAATCCGGTAAACTTAACAGGCAGATGAACCATCATCTGCCTGTCATTTTTTAA
>SKPR01000079.1 GCA_007119455.1 Candidatus Brevefilum sp.
AACCATAAGGTTTTGTATGGGTATCTGATTACCAGATTCTTCTTCAAGGGCACTGTTATAACAATACCAAATTTACCCGGGGTTAAAAAATAATAAATTATTGATCTGTGAATCATTGCTAATTATCGGACCTCAATCCGGTAATTTGCCCGCTGGCGGGTGAAGGGCGTTGTCCCGCTGATCACCAGTACGATCTCATCTACGCCTTCTCCTAGTTCGAAGGTCATTTCCGCCTGGTTGTTTACATTCAGAATCAAGGGGGAAACAGTGATCTGATCGCCGAACACGATTTTGGAGATCCTGAAGAACTGCGGGAGAGTATTGTTGACGCGCACGAACCCATGACCCGTCCAGCCGCCATCATCTGCTTCGAAATCAGCATAATATCCGATGGCATCAATGCGGATATCATCAATGATCAGTCCGTCGCCATTGACGGCGGCATCGGTGACATAATCAAACCGAATCGTCACCCGACCACCCGTAAATGATGAAAGATCAACCACTTCTTCCTGCCAGCCATCCGATCGACCGTTTAAACCACAACCGAAACTGTTGCCTGATGGGTTCTCGTGTGTGCATGAGGTGGTTTCGAGGATTTGCCAGGTCTGATTATCGCTGGAAGCCGACACATAAGCATAATCATAATCCTCTTCAATATCGTACCAGGTCAAATAAACCAGCTCAACCGGACCATCGATATCGGTCAGATCAAATTGGCGTTCAAGGTACATGTTTGAATGGTCGCCCATGTTGGACCAGAAGAATGCTTCGCCAGAATAAGGTTCGATTGGCAATAATGGAATGGTGGTGTCGCCCTCAAAGGCCAGGGTGTATGTTCCAGGGCAGGCTAATGAGACGTAGTCCACACCAAACTGAGCAACCGTGTAGGGGATTGGATCTGTCGGGCAGGTTGTGATGGTTGTGCTGGCTGAGGCAAGAGGGGCGTCAGGATAAATGTCGTAATAATATCGCCCGTCTGCTACCTGGCTATCACCCAGGTAGTTGGCTACAGCCCAGTCTGTAAATACATCTTCGGATGTGATAATCTGTCCGGTCAGTGGGTCTTCTATCTCCAGTTCTGCCAGAACAGCGTCAATGCTGGTCATCCCGTTTTTTGGATGGGCCACCAGCGCCTTGGTGGCTTCTTCACCGAAGCGGTTGTAATAATAGGTGGTAAAAAGCATGGCTGCCCCGTAGTGAGGGCCATTTTCGCCGATTTCTGTTCCCCAATCCGTAAGCTGAAGGTCTGTATTTCGGATGTAGATGTGGTCAAAGCCCCCCGGATCATATCCGTTGATCAGTTCTGCCAGCATGGAAAAGCCCTCATTAAGCCAGGTTTCCTCATTTTTATCAATGTTCCAATGGATCATATGCTGATACTCGTGCGCCAGGGTGCCATAAATATAACGCTGCCATAATCTCACCGTGTCTGCGTTGATAAAAAACATTTCATGAGCGTTGGAATATTGATGCACTTCAGGGTGAAGTTGGTCGGCAGATGAGTAATAACCGGCGACAGAATCTCCCAATCCTCTCGCATATAAGATATGGATTCTGGGGTCATGATCCACGCCAGGAGACCATTCGCTGCCAAAGAAATCTCGGGTTGTCGGATAAATTTCCTGGTCGAAGGTGTCGGCCAGGGCGATCAGGTCAGCTTCATCATAGGCGACTCCATCTTCGATCCAGAAGTAGATATGGTCGCCCAGATACCGCATGGTTGCATTAAGCTGGAAATTTATGCTGGTGTCGACATTGATCGCCCAAAATAACTTAGAATCTCCTATCTGGTAGGGTGCGTTTGTATCTGGATAAGTCCTTGGGATATCGCCCTTGCCACCCAATCGCTTTGCCAGTTCGTTTGGATCACTGACCGGGACATTAGATTGCTGCAAGACGGATAATGTGTCGATTGCGTCAGCATCATCGGGAACATCGAGTGTGGTGGTTACGGACGGTGCTGGCGTTTCGGTTTGGCTTATTATCCTGGTTGGCGTGGTTTCCGGTATGGGTTGGTTGATCACATGACCCGGTGATTGAACCTTATCTTGAAATAGATGCAAGGTAGCACCGCTGGCAAATAAAATCAGGCAAATAACCAGGCAGCAAAGTGCGATGACCAGGATTACGGTCAAAATAATGGGGAGGTTGGAAGATTTTTCTCTCATATCAACAACGGACTCTTTTTCATCCCGCTCAGGTGGGTTCTTTAATTGTTCGCATTATGGTATAAATTTACCCCAATAATGCTGACTTTACCGTTTGACATTGCCCCCAATATGATTTTTAATTTATTGGACAAATTTTTGGCCGGAAAATCCTGAGCAGTTTTTCTGCCTAGATCAGCTGGAATGATGGAAAATGGACTTACGATATAATTGGAGCAGATAGGGTGCCTGACATATCAATGTTTAGAAAAGGAAGCACGGATGCGGGATTCTTTTGATCCTGTTGACACTTTTAATAACCTGATCCAACGCTGGTGGGTGATTGTCCTGATCGCCGTTATCGGCGGGCTGCTGGGGTTTGGGTTTTCAATGATCCAGAAACCGCTTTACCAGGCGGAATCAACCATTCATGCCAGCATTGATTTTACCCAGATCAATTTTGAAAATATGGTTGGGGAATACGGGCATCCGCTGGTTTTCACGCAATACGATGAAGACCTGGCTTTGCAGATTGTCGAGCGTGTTTTATTGACAAAACGAAATGATGCCTATGCCTATGGCAGAGAATTGGACTCTGACCTGGATCAGGATACATTCAAGCGGAATATGCAAATCCAGCGGTATCTGGCGCGCTGGCATCTGCGCTACCGGCATGAGGACCCTGCTGTGGCTCAGGCCATTGTCAACTATTGGACCGAGATCGGAATGGAAGCCCTGAGGGACGCACAAGAATCAGGCCGTGCTGAATCCTTTGTAATGGTTTCCCTGGTTTCTCTGGCAGATCGGCCACTGCGGCCTTCCTACTATCACCGCAACACACTGGCTCTGGCAGGAACAGCAGCAGGAATGATGTTAGGTGTGGTGGTGGTGGACTTGAAATTCCGCATGCAAGAACAACCGCCATCGGAGTTGTAGGCATGTTATCCGCACTCCAAAGGAATTCGGTTTACCGGATTTCGGTCGCAACGTTATGGTTCCTGGTGATTGTGGGACTGCCGCTAACGAGTTTTCCCCTCCTTACACAATTAACAGGGGCAGTCGTAGCGCCATTTTCTGCGATACCACTAGCGGCTTTGCTCCTCATCTGGCTTTTGCCGTATCTCATCGATCGCGGAACCTTTCCCTTTGAAGTTCTTCCTTATCTGTATTTCATTCTGGTTGCACTGATTGTTTCCGCACTCGCTTTCTTTTTAAATGGGTACTACTTGCGAGGACGGGATTTCTTTGATCAGAGTCTGAGGGCGTTTATCACAATTGGTATTGGGTTGGGCTTTTACCTGGCTTTTGCCGCATTCCCACGCGACGAGGACGCTCTGCGGAAAATGCTTGTTTTTATATATATCGGGGGCATCCTCTTAATTGTCTGGACGGGGATCGAAGTCATCATGTTGCGGTCTTATCCAAGGGTTCAAGATCTGCCAGACTGGGTTCGTGATGTTCGATCAGTGCTTTCAATTCAATCCCCCAGCATGATTTTTACAAATAGAGTCACAGGCTTTGCATACGAACCTTCCTGGTTTGTGAGGCAGTTTAACCTGATCCTGTTCCCTATCTGGCTGGCATCTGTCTTTCAGCGGGAATCGCTTGTGAAATTCCGCCTCTGGATATTCCAGCTTGAGGATTTGCTCATGGTGGCGGGACTGGTAGTTTTTGGGTCCAGTTCCCCACGCATAGGTCTGCTGGCCTTTCTTGCTTCACTGGTGTACCTCGGCATATTGTTATTTGGCCGGTTGCATCGCTGGATCATCACCCGGGATCTGTCACGCCGCAAGAAACCGGCTAAAAATATTTTCTGGGCGAAAATCCTGCTGGCTGTAGTAATGGGTATTGTGATGGTTGTCTTTGCCAGCAGTGCGCTTGTGGGTTATATGCAGTTAGCCAGTCAATGGGATTATCGCTATGCGCTGCTGCTCCAGGACCCGGTAGCCAGGTTGGACATCTTTCCGCTTTCGACCCACCGCCTGATCTACCGTGCCCGTGACCTGGCTTTTTTTGAGCGGGTGATCTACTGGCTGGGTGGATGGCAAATATTTAACGACTACCCGTTTGGCGTGGGTCTTGGTAATGCGGGTTTTTATTTCTACGATCGGATGCATGGCGCAGCCCTTGAATCCTACGAACTGCGCGATGTTGTTTACAGGGCAAATTACCTTCCCAACACCAAGAATCTCTGGACGCGACTGCTTTCGGAGACAGGCTTTATCGGTTTGGCCGTTTTCCTGGTGTGGTTATATATGTTGTGGCGAAGTGCGGGTGTGTCACGGCATAGTGAATCGAAATATGTACGGATTGTGGGCCTGGCAGGCCAATTATTCCTGCTGGCTTACCTCGTGGAGGGTTTCAGCATGGACTCCTTTGCCATGTCTTACCAGTGGGTCATGGCCGGATTGATCTCAGCAGCCGGAGTCCTCTCACGCAGGGGGAAAAGGGTCAGGGGTATGCCTCGAGTGTCGGAGCCGGTTCAGGTGTCATCATGGATTTTGGTTCTGACTGGTTCTCCCGGTAGACCCAGTTTAAAATGATCAGGTTCAGATCACAATCATCAAATGTGTCAAAATAAATTTTCTCAGAAAGCACCAGACCATCTTCATCCATAATCTGCACCCAATAGGTTTCTGTGGTTTCGATGGGTGCCTCGTCTATCTGGATTTCATATCCCCCCAGACCGTATGACAGTATTGATCCGGTAACACTTGAGCCAATCACATCAGGTTCTGGCAGGCTCTTACCTGCTTGAACCACCAATCCCAACACTTCCAGTCCATCCTGGTCAAAAATCTGACCGGCAATACCCATCCACTCGCACGCTGCATCAGGATGGGCAAAGTTGGGCAGGTAAAATGGATTCTCATCCTGCCTGGCAAAGATAGAATATTGGACCGGATCAGCAACTACTGTAGGCGTGTGCACTTCTGCTGTGGGAGAGGGTGTGGGTTCCTCGGTTGGCATTTCTGTGGCATCCAAAGTGGGGAGGGGCGTCTGTTCAAATGTCACAGTTTCAATGGCATCCCATCCATCTGTCGGTGTCGTCACAGGTTCTGTATCATACACGTAAGGGAAAACAATACAACCTGAGAGTAAAAACCCCAGGCATACCAGACAGGAGAAAATCAACTTTGATCGCATCATCATCACCTCGTTTGTGGGGTGATCTTGCAAGTTCAATGCCATTTTTGATGAGTTTGTGTGACGGTGGATAATCGTTAGATTATAATATGCAGGGATGTCGGTAATCTTCGTCAATGAAAAGCAGTAGCACAATCGTAAAGTTGTTGGGCACTGTGAATTTTAGGGCTCGATATCTCAATACGTTGAAATTCGCCGTCAAAATGAATTTAAAAAAAGCCTTCGCCTTGAGGAGAAGGTGGCGCGCAGCGACGGATGAGTTGATTAAACCACGCACACAATGTATTTAATCAAAACGAATGACATGGCGATTGCCCTGTGAAAGGAAGGCTTAAGATGGCACAATATCTGGAAAATATTCCGCTGATGCCAATTCTAAATATTTTGACCGAAATATTGACAACGTTGTCAGTTCGTGTATAATCAAATTAACATCCATATTCTCCAAAGGACGGTGTGCAATGATTAATTTTTCCAACCTGGCAATATCTGATCTCAATAATTTCCTTTACGGACGTTGTCCTAACCCCGTTAAATTGGATAACGGTTTTACAGTCGGGGGTGGTGTTGTCTACCCGGAACTAAATTTTACGCTGCCGGATATGGTCATCAACGCTGAAACCATGCCGGAAGTTCACCGTCGGTACCGCCAAATGATCACCGAAGCCTGCCAGCGGGCTGTCGAACTGCACCAGGACGGCCTGGTGGTGGAGTTTGAATTATTGCCAGATCTGACCATGAACCCGGAATGGGGGGCTGAGGTCACAGCCATCCTGCGAGAAGTTCTGGACGAATTCGAATCTCGCCATGGCATGCTGACCGCCCTGCGTGTGACGCCTAACGATATCCGGGAATTCGCTCGACCACCGTTATTGCGCCAGGGAGAGCTGGTTGACCAGATGTTCCGGTCCTTTGAATTATGTGCCCAGGCTGGAGGAAACTTTTTGGCCATTGAATCGACTGGCGGCAAAGAAATTCACGATGATGCCATACTTAATGGCGATCTGAGAACTTCAGCTTTTGCCCTGGGTGTTTTGGGCAGCCGCGATATGGCCTGGCTCTGGTCGCGGATTGTAGAAATTGGCGAGCAGACCGGCACCATTCCTTCCGGGGATACCGCCTGTGGGTTTGCCAATACCGCCCTGGCATTGGCCGA
>SKPR01000162.1 GCA_007119455.1 Candidatus Brevefilum sp.
CTTCGAACGGTGAATTTAAGCAGGATCACAACGGTTGCCATGATCACCAGCCCTACACCCAGGAACACTGCCCTTTCACGCCATTCGGGTTCGCTGAACATCCAAACCACAAACAATCCGGCTATCCAGAACCAGGAATCTCCAGAATGTGAAAATATTTTTAATACCAGCGATAAAGCTTTTTTTTCTTCGGAGATATGTAGAGACTTCGAGAGGCGCGCATCCATTTCAAGCAGTTGCCTGACCCAACGTTTCATTATTTTCCTTTAAGATAATCCCTTAACAGGGCGATTTGGTGAGGTTTGTCGCCATCCATAGCCATCTCAGCAAAAGGACAGATCAACGCTTTCCCAGTTACGCTCAGGCGTTTACAGATTTTATGGACCGCCTGATCAAGGGTTACCAGTCTCAATGCAACCATGATCAGTGAGTCAAAGCCCAATAAACTGGCAAGTTTCAGGGGGCTCTTCCGGGCCTCTGCCAGTTTATGCCAGATCGGTTTTTCAATATCAAAGATTGCTCGATCGACCACGTTTAAATCTCCGCCGCAAACACTGACATCCTTTAAATGTACAAAGGATCGGTTGGCTCTCGGAAATTGCTCTTCCATCGTTTCACGGGTAATGACATTGTAATAAAGCATATAATCTGGCTGATCTGCCACTTGCTTAACCAGCCAATCGATCATCTCTGCCGTTACAGCTGGCAGATCTCCGCTTGCAATGATAACTTTAGAGTGGGAGGGATTTTTTCGTGTTACATGCAGCACACTGCTGTGAATATTCTTAAATAGATCGTTTTGATCGGGTAAAAAATTGAGGGGTTTGCTTGATTCAACCCGGGTGTCATCTGGTAATCCGATTAAATAGAGGTTTTCCACCATTTCGGATGCGTTCAGGGCATCAATCACCCATTGAACCATAGGTTTGCCCTGCAGTTCAATTAAACAACGAGCCCCATTGGGACTGATTGGATACAACGGATCGTCTGGTCTCAACTTCCCACCAGCCAGTATAACAGCATCCATTTTCATTAGTTTATAGCCTTTATTTCGGGTTTGAAACCGACAGCGTTGACCAATTTTTCGAGCATTTCGAAATATGTTTGATGCTGGCGGTAATCGACCTTCCCCTGGAAGCCGCTGGCTGCCAGCAGCGCAGCTTCCATCATATTCGTGCCAAATGACCGTCCATCATATCTGGGCGTGGTGGTCACCAGATATTTAACGCCCGCTTTTTGAAAAAGTTCAACATCGGCCTCTGTGGTGGTGTTCGTCACGATGATCTTCCCGGGTAGTTCATCGGGCATATAACGTGTGATGTAGTGACAGTCACCAGCGATAACGCTCGCCCACTCAAAGGCCCAGGTATAACGCGGCTTGCGTTGATGCTGCTTATCACCGACCGGGTAAACCCATCTGAAGGGTAACCGGCTGACAATGGGGATTAATAACGTTACCAGTAACTTAATCCCACGCTCGTTGCGGATAGGCAGCGGCAGACCCAGGGAGTACATGGCATCGCCAAAAACACACTCATAACCGGCATCTAAAAATGATCGTAATAACCCGTACCGGTCAACGGCGGTCATGACCAGGGCTTTCCGTCCGATTTCATCCAGATAACCGCATATATTGGATTCAAGAACCGGGGCGGAACGGTTTTCAAGTGTGTTTTTTAACCCACATCCGTCGACAACCGGTGTGTTTTCAATATCCTGAACCATCGGCAACACAGAATGAAGTGGATACCATTTGCCAGCGACAAACAGGCCCAGATCGGTCCCACCCACGCCAAAAGCGTCGATTTTTCCATCCAACTCGCGAAACATTTGCCGGGCTGCTGTCATATCGCCATCAGTGGCAACCCGTTCAATGTGAACATCCTGTCCCAGCAGATTGATTTCGACAGATTTATTCCGCTTTGATGAACCGATGCTGATGCTTAACGCTTTCTTCACTTAATTTTCCTCTGGTTTAAACCTAGCCGAAAGTATACCACAGACCCGTTTCTCAACAATTTCTGTCTGTGATACACAACACAAATACAACGGAATGGATGCACGAGCCATTAGCGGTATAATGGCAATGTTCAGTTTTGAAAGGTTGATTATCATGGCATACTCTGATCTGGCGATTTTATGGGACATGGATGGTACGATCATCGATTCGAGTGAATGTCATTACTTCACCTGGAAAGAAACATTACGCTCTCTCGGATTCGAAATTGACCGTGAAGCTTATCATGAAAATTTTGGTCGCAATAATCAGACTCTCGTCCCTCTGTTAATTGGGTTTGAACCCGATCCAGAGCAACTCAAAAATATCATCGAGAAAAAGGAAGCCCTTTACCGAAAATTGGCCCCTGAGGAAGCTTCATTGATTACTGGTGTCAGGTCTTGGTTAGCGGAAGCAGAGAATAGGCACTTTCACCAGGCAATCGCATCATCGGCGCCGATGGAGAATATCCAGGCGATCCTTGATGGCTTTAATCTGCGGCAATATTTTGATGCAGTCGTCTCCGGGGCAGAACTGCCAGCCAAACCCGAGCCAGATGTTTTCATCAATGCTGCTCGGATTCTTGATCACGAACCTGAGTCCTGCCTGGTGATTGAGGATTCAATGGCAGGTGTGGCGGCTGCGAAAAATGCCGGTATGTATTGTGTGGCTGTAGCCACAGGTTATGCCCATTCCGAACTGCATAGGGCCGATTTTGTTTTAGACGACTTCACCCATCCCCTGGAGGACATTCTGAGTAAAATAGGATTGGTTTGATCTCCAACCGGATGGGAAATCAAAATTTGCAGTGTGTCTGAAAATATGTTTCTGCTATATAATATGAAATATTACAGGTGTGTTTATTAAGAAAGGTTTGAATGACCGTTGTTTAAACGGAAGCTTACCATGAAACAAGCGGGAATCTCGGATGCAAAAATTTTCAGGTTGCAGGCGATTCTGGTATTGTTTGTGATCGTCAGCCTGGTTACGGGGTGCCGCCCACCCTGGCAACCACCCCCGGATGATGAAGATTTCGAAGTTGTCGACCAAGAAGCAATTTCGAACCAGATAAACGGAGGTCAGGACAACCGGGAATTACCGCCTGCGCTTGTGGAAATTGACCCGCTCCCAAACAGTGTCATTAACCTCAATCAACCCATCACATTCTATTTTAATCAATCCATGGATGCCAGCTCTGTTGAGGCAGCCATTCACTTTGAGCCCAGGGTCAGTGGGCGATTTGATTGGGAAACAGACCAAACCCTTACGTTCACACCCGATCAGTTGCTCATGGCAGGCAGCCAGCTACAATTGTCGATCAACACCCTTGCCCAGGCAGCCAATCGAAAAAATCTACAATCGCCAGTAGAAGTCCTTTATCGAACCGCAGAAAAATTGCGAGTGAGCCAGATTGTGCCAGCCGATGGATCGGAAAATGTTGACCCTGAAAGTGTAATCTTTGTTACCTTCAACCAGCCCGTTGTTCCTTTGGGTGATGGTTTGTCGGGTGAATCGGCTTTTACGCTTTCGCCTGAGGTTCCCGGGCATGGTGCATGGTTGAATACCAGCACTTATATCTTTACCCCTCAACCTTCCATGGATGGGGGAGAAGATTACACCATTATGATTAACCCTGATCTGATGGCTGTCTCAGGTGCTGGTCTGGGATCTTCCGAGGAACTGGCATCATATTTTTCCACTACCCAACCGGCAGTTTTGTCCGTTTATCCGCCCGCAGGCGAACGCCTCAGCCTTGATGGTCCGGTTGAAATCCAGTTTAATGTTCGGATGGATCCTGAGAGTGTTGTTGAGTATTTTAGCCTGACACGATCCGGTGGTTTGCCGGTTGCCGGACATTTTGAGTGGGAAGACGACCAAAAGCGAGTATCCTTCTTTCCGACATTAGACCTGGCCCGAAATGTAAATTACACGATCCGCCTTGCACCGGAAGCGAAATCAGTCGGTGGTCTCCAGCTCATTGAGGGTGTCAGAACAGACCGGCTGACATTCAGGTCTTTCTCGGTTGACCGGACAATATCTCCGGAATTTCAGAGTTATTATAATGAATTTGGGCAATATCAAATTCAATTCACAACCCCCATTAACCGGACTGACTATCTTGGGTATGTCAATGTTGACCCTGATATCAGCATGCAAAGTATTTTCCTGAGCGATAATGACCGCAGCCTCTATGTCAGTGGTTATTTTCAACCGGAAACTTTATATACCATCACCCTGGATGCCGATCTTGAAGATGTATGGGGCGGTCGTTTGGGATCTCGGCAGACGTTCAACTTCACCACCCCACCTGCATCAGCCTCATTCAGCCTTGCGATGGGGTATACAAGTCATGATTTGCTGTTTGTTCCCGCCCAGGAGTCCGAATTTATTCTACAGGCTACAAATCTCAACACCCTTCAAATCGATTTAGCCCCCATCAGTGTCAATGACCTGATTACGTTGCTCCATCCTGAGAATTATGAATATCGGCAGATATTCCTGCCTGAAGAATTGGAATCATCCACCCGTAACCTGGACCTGACACCGAATATTCGTGAGGTGTTGACCATCCCATTACGATATCAGGGAAATCCGTTATCCCCGGGTGTGTACTATCTGGGGTTATCATCTCCAGATGTTATTGATGAAGGTTTTCAAGCACATCAAAGGTTGTTGCTGGTTGTCAGTGAGAATAATCTGGTAATGAAGATATCACCAGAACAGGTCTTTCTCTGGACAGCTCATTTAGGGGATTATGCGCCACTGGAGGATGTACCCGTTTCTGTCTACAATACAGAAGGTGACATAATTGCCAGGGGTAGAACCGAACCGGATGGTTTGTTCATCAGTGATTTTTCCCGGATTGATGATCCCTTTGCCAGTTTTATTGCCCTGGTTGGTGAACCCGGACAGGATGACTTTGCTTTTTCTATATCCACATGGGATGACTCATACGCTTTTTATGAAATGGGCATCAATCAAAATCCGATGCCCCCGCTTATTGATGCCTATATTTACACAGATCGCCCGATTTACAGACCGGGAGATATGCTCAATTTTAAGGCTGTAATCTTTGCACGAGAAAATGGGATGCCAATCTCACCTGAATTTGACGCCGTGAATGTTGCAGTTTATGGTGAGCCTGGTAAATCAGGCATACCGGTGAAGCTTTATTCAGAGAGGCTGAACTTGAGCAATTTTGGCACCGTATCCGGATCTGTGGATTTGCCGATCGATTCCCCAACCGGGGCTTATCGAATTGATGTTTCTCATGACGAAGAATTAATCCAGACCCATTATTTTGATGTCGCAGCATACCGGAAACCGGATATTGATCTTTCTGTCAGATTCTCCCAGGCAGAAAACCTGTTGGGTGAGCCTCTGGCGGCTGAAGCCCAGGCTGAATATTTCTTTGGATTACCCGCAAATAACCAGACTTATCAATATAACCTTTACAGGGAAGAAACCAGTTTCCATTTACCCGGATACCAGGTTGGGCCTTTGCAGGATTGGTGGTTGATGCCCATGCCGGCTTATTTCTACGAATTTGGTGTCCAGGTCGGTCATGGTGAAGGTTTGACAGATGAGGGTGGTCATGTGGATATGGTTTTCAATCAAAACGATCTGGCCCTGGATGAAGTCAGCCAGGGACACACTCAGCTTTACAGATTGGAAGTTGTGGTTACAGACCAATCTGGTTTCCCGGTCAGCCAGCGTGATTCCATGGTGGTTCATCCTGAAACATTTTATATCGGTGTAAAGCCAGAGGCTTATTTTGGATCAGCAAATACTTCTTTTGAATTTTCACTCGTGACCGTTGATTGGGATCAGAGGCCGGTCGATGGTGTTGAGATTGAAGCCGTCTTTGAAGCAATCTCATGGGAAGTTGTGGAAACCAATAACTATCAAGTGCCTTATCGCTATGAGTCGAGTACAACCCCGATTGCTAGTGCCAGTCCGGTCACGGATGGAGAAGGGCGTGTGAGCCTGTCCTTTACACCACCAGACCCTGGGCCTTACAGGCTGGCCCTCGAATCTGGAAATGCTCGCACTGAAGTGTTGGTTTGGGTGAGTGGTCCGGGCTCAGCCCTCTGGCCTCGGCAGCCCCAAAATCAGATTCAATTAACACCGGATAGGGAATCATATCAACCGGGTCAGGTAGCCCGGGTGTTTTTCCCAAACCCATTTAATGGTCCCGCCCGGGCCCTGATCACCCTGGAACGGGGAAAGGTCATGGAGACCTGGATTACGGATGTTGTGGAATCTGGACATACGCTTTCATTTCCCATCAATCAGGACTCCCTGCCCAACCTCTATTTGAACGTGTTTCTGTTCGGGGAAAACAAGAATGGCAAGCCAGATTATCGCCAGGGAATATTCAACCTCCCAATTGAGCCAGTTGACAAAGCCCTGAACCTGGATTTATCCATCAACCCGGC
>SKPR01000128.1 GCA_007119455.1 Candidatus Brevefilum sp.
CCGATCGTGTTGAAGACTATGCGCAAGCGAGCGAGCTGTTCTCCGTGTTGATGGAGCTCAGCCCGGTCGCGCGCGCAGCCAGCCGCAGCCACCTGCCGGTTTGCATCAAACACGATCTGGCCGCGATTGCCTTCAGCGTGACCGGCCGCGGCATCCTGACCGGGCGTTATGGCAGTCAGCATCCATTCTCAGAGGGTGATATCCGCCGGATGGACCCGCTCTTCCAGCGTGAGCGATATGAATCGGCTGTGCGAGTCAGGGCTTACCTGGGAGAACTTGGCAGGGCTTACGGGTGTTCATCTGTGCAGATGGGCATTGCCTGGGTCCTGGCTCAGCCGCAGGTGGCCTGCGCCCTCACGGGCACCAGCTCGCCCGAACACCTGGCCGAAAACCTGGCTGCAGCAGAGATCGAACTTGATGAAACCGATCTGGCTGACCTGAACCGGTTTCTGGATGACGAAGAAGCCCGGTTGACTGCTTTACAGGGAGAAACCATCCGTCAATTGCTGTCCGACCCTCTCTCAGCAGACCCGGAAATGGCCTTCAACGATCTTCTATATGTCCTTGAAACTGCGGTTACCCTCGGTGGCGTATCTGAATCAGACATCATGCCCGCCTTCCAGGAGCTGTTTACTCTGCGGAAATCCCTCGACGCAGATGCCCGGCGCAAAATGCACGCCATCCAGCAGGTGTTAAGACAGATGATCCTGAGGGACTCCCCATAACAGGGTTCTGGCCCCCAGAATCCCGCTTACATGGGAGAGTGGTTGCTGGGAACATCCCAATCCCTGATTTCCTGAATCCTGAGCAACGAACATCGTAACCGAAGCACACTGGAGCTCTCACCCTTTTGGGTAGGGCAATCGAGGAAAAGGCTTATTATGGGATGGTGAAGGACCCGCTTTACACCGGGGCCGTAATAACAACCTGCACAATTTTGATCTTCAGGTGATCGTCGACCAATCAATCCAGTTCGCGAATGAACGAGACAACCTCAATAATGAAGCGCTCCATCATGCGATTCATCGCCCAGTGATTCTGCCCTTCGAGATAGACAATGCGGCTGTTCTGGAGCGTCTCGAACAGGGTCTCCGTTACCCCGAAGAGAGATGGGGGTTGCTCTCCGCCAGCAAGCAGCAAGGTCGGTGTCTTCAAATGCTTGAACCGGTCCTGATCAAACTGGTATGCGAGGATGCGGTTCATCTCACGGTTGAGCGTTTCCACTTCGTTGACGATCTCGGGCCATTTTGTGCTTGAGAGCAGTTCATCAATCGATTCATTAGGCATGTGCATGGCCTTAAGAACGGCAAGGAGGGCCGCTTCCTTGTCACCGTCAGCGATATCACCCTGAACGGTCTCCTGCATTTCTTGAAGCCCGGACCCATCCTCTTTGAAAGCAAAGGGCTCATACAGGATCAGCCCGCGCAAATGATCAATCCGCAGCGCGGCCTCCAGCGCCACCAGGGCACCATAGGTGTGTCCGAGAAGGATGACGGGCTCGCCAATCTTTTCGGTCAGAGCTACCACATCATCAATCTCTCGATTTAGATCATAATCCTCGGCATCACCGCTCTGACCATGGCCGCGCCGGTCCAGGGCGTAAACCAGGCACTGCCTGGCCAGAGCAGCCTGGCAACCGGAGAGATCCCAAAAATGATGGTTGAGACCACAGCCATGGAGGAGCACCAGGGGCGGCCCCTCACCGGAACGACTGAAGGCAATCGGCGTTCCATCAACCGATGTGAAAGTGTGCAATTGCTCGTTGTTATCTAATCCTGTTCTCTTATCCATGGTACCTCCTGGTGCCATGACGTCATGTTTCATTCTAATGACAGCCAATTAATCAATGATAATCAGGGTTCAAAGCCCCATCTAAAATGCTTATATAAGCCAGGTGCCTGCCAATAACATTATTGACCAAAATTTTCTGTTTGCCTTTCGATAAATCATTAAAAACCAAATCATCCGTTCTACAGTTGTGTAAAAGGCAAATCACTCCCTAGCTAGAAAGTGCAGACCCATCAATCCAGACCATGAATAAATGTGGTGACTGCTTCGATGAAGCGTTCTGTTGCCGTAAGCGTTGCAAGATGTCCATGACCTTCGAAGGCAATCAGCCGGCTGTTTGGTAAGGCCTTATTGACGGCTGCTGTTGCATCCCGGTAAAGCAGCGGACTCTGGCTACCGGTCAGTAACAGTGTCGGGGTGGTGAGATTTTGAAACCGCTCAGGAGCAAAGGCATACTCACGAACGCCACGGATCTGGCGAGGAAGCGTGTGTGCCCACTTTACCCGATTCTGCCAGTTCGGCACCTTTCGGAGTGTGTTGACCTCCTCCGGTGGAATACCAGCAATGGCCGTTAAAAACTTCAGCAGTACCTCTTCCTGCTCACCTTTAGCCAATAGCCCTGTCATTTCATCCAGAATCTTTTCCGAGACAAGTTCATGGCCTCCAACCGGTATTGGCGGTTCGTACAAGACAAGTGCACGGAGGTTTTCGGTTCGCAATGCAGCCTCCAGCGAAAGAAAGGCGCCAAAGGAATGACCGAGGAGGATCGCTGGTTCGGGTATTGAATCAACAACAGCTGCAACGTCTTCGAACTCCCGCTCCAAGTCGTAATCCAATCCATCTCCACTCATACCGAGTCCCCGATTGTCCATCGCATATACAGTGAAGGTTTTCGCAAACGCAGTCAGGACTCCACCAGCTTCCCATCGTGTGTGGTCATTCGAACCACCAGGTGGCACGAGGACAAGTGGAGGGCCGCTCCCTGATCGTTCATATGCGATCAGGGTGCCATCAATCGAGGTGACGGTGTTGATTTGTCGATTTTTACTCGAAATATTTCTGTTATGCATGGTCCCTCCTGGTTCCATGGCGCCATTTTACTTATAAATGACGGCTAATCAGACTTTGAAAACCTCGGTTTGTACCATCTCATAAACTATTTAAATAGGCAGGATACATTTTTTTTTGCCCTATTCTCAGTGAGGCGTTTGGTAAATGCTCAAGTTCTGAACAAACCGTTATCAAGCCCTTATTACAAGATTATTTTTACAGACAGGAAGCTCAAAGGCCGACCCATCAACCCAGTTCATGGATAAATTTGGTTACTTCTTCGATGAAGCGATCCGTAGCGCTGTTCATCGCCCAGTGGCCATGACCATCAAAGACAACCAGGCGGCTATCCGGCAGTGTTCTGTGGATGGTTTTCGTCGCCTCGACGAGTGGTGGTGGTTCCGCCCCACCCATCAGGAGCAATGTCGGGGTGGTCAGGCTTTTGAATTTTTGATCATCGAACCGGTATTCAATCAATGCTTTATACTCGCGAGGCAGGGTATCCGCTGCATCCACGATCTTTGGCCAGCTCGGGTACGACCGGTATGCTTCAAACGCATCTTCTGGCATCGCCACACCGGACAGATCATAGATGAGTGCCTGCTCCTTTTCACCTCTGGCTAACATTCCCTGAATCTCTTCGTAATGGTGTTGGAGGAAGGGGATCCCTTCTTCAAGGGTGAACGGTTCGTAGATGATCAGCCCGCGTAAATTTGGAACCCTTGGGCCAGCCTCCAGGGCAATCAGCGCGCCATAGGAGTGGCCGAGCAGGGTCACGGGCTCGCCAATCATATCGACCAGCGCGGCCACATCCTCGATCTCGCGATCCAGGCTGTAGACCTGACCATCGCTGCTCTCATGGCGCCCGCGCCGGTCCACGGCATAGACTGTGGCGTGCTCTTCCAGGGAAGAACGGACACCGGAGAGGTCCCAGAATTTCAGGTCCAGCCCGGCGCCGTGCAGGAGCACCAGGGGCGGACCGGTTCCGGATTTTTCATAGCTGATGATCGTACCATCGGTTGATTTGACTGTATGCATGTAGCCTCCTTAAGGACTAGTGGGTGACTATGATACAACCTCGTCCTTCCTCAACCTCTGCCCGCCAGATGTGGGTCACATTTCAGAAGTACGTCACATTTTTGATGTGGGTCACATATAATGTGGGTCACATTTAATCTGCCTCATAATTTATGCGGTACCAAGAATACAGCACTTAGGGTGCGGATTAAATACATAGGAGTTGGCCCACTGAGATCTCAATCCCCATGGACAATGCGTACAAACCAACTTCGTTGTCTGAATTTACCAAACGACCACACTGCCAGACTTATATCTTACAAATTTTATCTAAATTGTGGGTTTTCCAGTTATGGATTCAGTTTAAACTTAATTCGTGTTTTAAAATAGGGTTAGGATTTCGTTGGAAAAGGTCCTTTGCTATACAGGCGGGATGTAAATCACCGGTATTCGCTCAATCATGTGCCCTCATCTTCGTATTTAGCAATCACAGCCAGCGCAGATTGCTTCACCTGCTCAATCAATGCCGGCGGTTCCAGGGCCCGGGCAAAACGCCCCCAACTCATCACCCAGCCAGCGGCCCAGTTCAGATCATCCGCCTCAAAATTAACCGTAACCGACCCATCGGGGTTATCGCTGACCTGCATCCAGTCGCTGCCCCGCTCACGCATTTCGGACGCGACCGCTTCATCCATTTGGACGGCGATCTGGTACTGGTTCTGCCAGGTCAGGTTTGCTTCCAGGTAGGTGACCGCGTCAAAATCCCGGGGCAGTTCGAAGGTGTCCTTCCCGTGTGTGAGCTGATTGATGCGGTCAATCCGGAAGGTGCGCAGCTCATCCCGCAGGTGGCAGTAGCCGACCAGGTACCAGTTCCCCCAGCGGAAACTGAGCGCGTACGGGTCCACCTGACGTTCGGTTTCCACACGTGAAAAGCTGTGGTAGCGGATCGTAACCCGCCTGCCAGCAGCCATACACTCACGCAAATCGGCCATCAGGGTGTGATAGGGGGAATAATCCCGGGAAGCGGAGGTCATCACCACCAGACTGCGCTGGGCGCGGGCCACCTCCTGGCGGATGTCGTCGGGCAGTACGTTGTCGAGCTTGGCCGTCACCCCGGTGACGGCATCGTGAAAGGGTTTGCCCCAGATATCCTCCACCAGCCGGGCGCCCATGTAGAGCACGGTCGCCTCTTCCGGGGTGAAGATCAGCGGGGGCAGCTTATAGGTGCGCAACAGCGAAAAGCCGCCGTAGGGGCCGCGCTCGGAATACAGGGGGATGCCCATCTCTTCCAGCATGCCGATGTAGCGGTGCACGGTGCGGTCGGAGACATCCAGCTCAGCGGAGAGCTGCGACACCGTCCACTGCCGGCGGGACTGGAATAAAAACAGCATCGAGAGCAGGCGGGTGGCAACATTGGACATAGGGCCATTATACACTCAAAATATGACGTGATCTGACATATTCTTCGTTTAAAATGAAGCTGGTGGCCCTGTGTGAGGGTATTATTCGGAATGAATAGAATGGAGGGATGATGGAAAAAATGATTGCCTATTGCGGCATTTACTGCGGAGCCTGCGAAGCCTATCTCGCTACCCAGGCAGATGACGAAGCAACCAAGCTGACCCTGCTGGAAAAATGGCGGGCTGAGTATGACTCGCCCAACATGACCCTGGTTGATGTAACCTGCGATGGCTGCACCAGCGATGGCCGTCTGGGCGGCTACTGCCCAGAGTGCCCCATCCATGCCTGCGGACGTGATAAAGGGGTTGAGAACTGCGCCTACTGCGCCGAATACGAGGGCTGCCAGACGCTGCAGGCCTTCATCGGCGGCATACCCGAGGCGCTGAACAACCTGGAGGCGATCCGGGCCGGGCTGTAAACGGGCAATGACGAAAGTGAGGTGGCCCCTGGCCGGGTTCCCGCGGCCGGGCGCGGGTTTTTTAGCTCAAAACACGAAACCAGGGCAGGACCCTGTTGATTACCTTGCAAACCAAACATATTAGAACTGAATTACATCTTTCTCGACCTCAGGGTAGATAGCGTCGATCTCAGCCTGGATTTCGATGGTTTTTTCGAGGGCAGTAACGATGTGGATGTAATGCCGGGGATCGTCCATCTGCCGACCCTTGCGATCCTTGAGGTACTTGTCCAGTACCTGGTAGCCTCCGATCTGGTATTCCCACACCTCAGGGGCAACATCCTCAAAATAATAATCCTTATTAATGTACACTCGCTTCGCCTCTTCGTCATACCGGCGTCTGCCGATTATCATGCCCTGACATCGCCCTTGGAATTTCACTGATGGTTGATCGAGTTCTTGACTTTGCAAAGTATGTAAATCAATTAACCTTTCACCATACCCCACTAACTTCCGAAATAGTTTATGATTTTCCGTAAACGGTATTCTAGGGTAATCATAAGTTAAAAACTCCTCATATATAGTTCGATAATTGTTGCTATAACCTATGCTATAGACATAAGATAGAATTTCTTCTGGTGATACC
>SKPR01000260.1 GCA_007119455.1 Candidatus Brevefilum sp.
AACAGATTTGGCGGCAGGGTTTATGGTAGAACCCCAATGTGGGAGTTAATCATTTAAGTATGAGGCTTGTTTGGGGTGGAGCCAGGAATTCTGCTCCATCATGGGTCACAATGATGTTTTCTTCAAGACCGACATAACCATACCCCGGGACCATCAATCCCGGCTCAAGGGTATAAACCTGACCTTCTTCCACCAGTAAATAAGGTGTTTTACCATACCGTTCCCAGGCCGGGCCCAGAAGGGTACCACCGTCATGAGCCAGTCGCCCGACCTGGTGTCCTGTGGCGTATTTATATTCCGGGTAACCGGCATCGGTGACGACTGCACGTGCAGCGGCATCGACCTCAATACCCGGTACACCGGGCTTGATGATTGAAAAAGCCCTTTGAATGGCTTTAACAATGGTTTCGAAACCGTTCATAACAGGTATGGGTGCTTCTGTTTCACCTTCCTTTAAAAAATACACCATACGCTGAATGTCGGCACAATAGTCGTCTTCTTTGACGCCAAAGTCAAAATGGACGAGATGCCCCGGTTCGATCAGGAGTTCGGTTGGGGCATTGTGCCCAACCGGTGAGTTGGGGCCGGTGTTTACGGCCGGATTATTATTCTTCGGCCAGGCGTAACCCAGCTTCTGGTTTTCAACGGAGGCGTGAAATATGCTGGCTACTTCGATTTCCGACATACCGACTTGTAGCTGTGTAAAAGCTTCCTCGTATATTTCCAGGGTGCTGGTGATGGCGCGCTGAATGCGTTCAACTTCTGATTTCGTTTTGCGACCTCGCAGGGCACTGATCAGGTGTTCCGCCGAGACAATTCGGTTGGTGAAAGGCGTTCCCTCAAGTAAACCCATCAGGTTGCGGTACATGCCATGTGAGAGTCCATCAGCCATTGAATCATTGTCAGAATAATTGACCGCAATCTGTTGTGGGTCAAGTTTCTGGAGTTCACCTAACAGAGCTGGACGGATATCTTCGTCGTAAGCGATTACGTGATCATAAGCGCCGACATTACGAGCCGTTTCAGCTTCAAAGCGTCCGACAATCGCAATCTTATCGCCTTTTGCAGAAAAGATCAGTGCGCTATGCCAGGTTAGACCGGCATCCCCATATATTAAAGGTAGAACGGGGTCCTCACCAGCACTGGTATCACGGACGAAGGTTAACCACAGGTCGAGACCTTTTGCTCTCAGAATTTCTGTGACCTGGTTGGTTTTTTCAATGACGATCTGGTTCATATTAGGCCTTATTCTTGTAATGATTGGATCAACTGGGTAATCATAATTTGAGCCGCCATAATTTCCATATCAAGGCTCATCGAAGGTATTACTTTCTCGGAATTGGCGGCCTGTTCAGGCAAGGCCGGTAAATGGATAAAACCCGCCTTTATCCTTAACTTTTGAACAGAAATTTCATGCATCAGAGTGAAGAAAACCTGGTTACATAAATAGGTGCCAGCTGAAAGGGATATCTCTCCGGGAATATTTTCTTTGGCTAATGCTTCATGCATGGACTCGATGGGCAGTGTGGCAAAATAAGCAGCAGGGGCATCCATGAAAATGGGTTGATTATTTATTTTAATGCCGGCATTGTCTGCGATGCGGTAATCCATCCAGTTGATTGCCAGTCTCTCAAGGGATATCTTGGGTCGACCTGTGGCCAAGCCAAAGGCGATCACCGCGTCAGGTTCTTGTTCTTTAAGCAACGTGTTCAGGGTTTTAGGTCCCAAATTATGATGGACGGGCAGAAGCGCCTTGACAAGTTCTGTTTCCGAGTATTTTTGGCCGGATATGGCATCAACCACCATCTGGCTCGGATTAATATCTTTCTCTCCAAAAGGTTCAAACCCTGTCAATAAGATCTTCATCCTGCTCCTCTGCTATTTTTTCTGAATGGGCTGGTAATGTTCACTGATTATATCATCCGTCGTTTTCCCATCATCAATGGCACGAATGAGCATTTCAGTCCAGCTTCTTAGCTCGTCAAGGGCGAAACCCCGATGATGGTCTGGGAATTGCTTCAACCACTTCAAAGCATGGGTGAAAAACTTACGGGCAGCGGATGGCCGGTTTTGTGTGAGACGGTAGAATCCTGCACTTAATTGCAACAGAGCGCGATAAAATTCTCGTGATGTGTCTTGGGTTTCACGCCAGGCTGTTTCAAAACATTCGTGTGCCTCGTAATATTTTCTCAGGTTGAAAAACTTCAGCCCTTGTTCAGCGTTCTCATTCATTTAATCACCCATTTTTTTGATTTCATTGTTTGAAATTATAGCATTGGTTGTATCCGGTTCATTAGATGTTTCTGACGATTCATCAAGAATTTCCGGGTTAGTTTTTCGCGCTATCGTTCTCATGTGCTATAATTTTTCGTAGGTTATTTTGAACATATTATCGGTAATCTCATTTATTGTAGGAGCTTAATGTCACGAAAAAGAATCCCAAACTGGTGGTGCCGGACAAAAATTTTGCAGGCACGCAATCAGCCTGGGCTTCAATATATGAGTGCTCCATTTGATATCGAAAATTAATAAGGTCGTCATGAAATGTTTCGAATTCGTGGTTAAACACATAAAAATGATTGCACAAGCTTTGATATAGAATTTTCATATTCACCAGAATGATAGGACACCAAGCACTACCATTAAAGGTTTTGCATACCAGAATCGTCCCACTTATTTTGAATGAGAGGTCATGATGTTAGTTGTAAATGGAAAAATAATTACCTGGGGTCAAGCTAATCAGATTCTGCCTGATGGATGGGGGCTGCTCGTACGCAACGGGTTGATTGAAAAAATTGCTCCCCAGGCTGAGCTGCTCAAAGACTATCCGGATGAAGAGCGTCTGGATGCAGAAGGCCAATACGTGATGCCTGGAAATATTTGTGCCCATACTCATTTCTACGGCGCTTTTTCACGTGGGTTAGGCATCCCGGGTGATGCACCAACCAATTTTACAGAAATCCTTGATAAATTATGGTGGAACTTGGATAAAGCCCTCGATGAGGATGGTGTCAAGTATTCGGCCCTGGTGTGCCTGGTGGATGCAATCAAACATGGAACCACCACCCTGATTGATCACCACGCTTCACCGAATGCCATTGACGGCTCGCTGGATATTGTGGCGGACGCAGTGAATGAGGCCGGTTTGCGTGCTTCACTGTGTTACGAAGTCACCGATCGGGATGGCCCGGAAAAGGCGGAAAAGGGCTTGCAGGAGAATATGCGTTTTATTCGGCGTATTGAGCAAAACAATCCTGATGACGCTAACCTCAAGGCACATTTCGGGTTACACGCCAGTCTGACCCTTTCTGATGAGACACTTGAGCGGGCCGGGTCTTTATGCCCCGATGGCATTGGTTTCCACATTCACGCTGCAGAAGGGATGGCTGACCAGGTTTTCAGCCTTGAAACAACCGGCAAGCGTGTGATCCACCGGCTGGATCAGTTTGGGATTCTTAAACCCGAATCGATCCTTGCTCATGGGATTCATGTAGACGAGAGTGAAATCCAACGTCTAGCCGAAACATCCGCCTGGGTGACCCATCAGCCTCGTTCGAACATGAACAATGCTGTCGGCGTAGCCCCGGTCGAACAAATGCTGGATGCTGGCGTAAGGGTTGGGTTGGGAAACGACGGCTTCTCCAATACGATGTGGCAGGAATGGAAAGAAGCCTATTTGCTGCACAAACTGGCAAATCGTGACCCCCAGCGGATGGGCGGCTATACGGTCACTCAAATTGCTGTACTAAATAACGCCAACCTGGTAACCGGGTTATTTGACGGGCTCAAAGTCGGAGAATTATCCGAAGGCGCTGCAGCAGATCTGATTTTTGTGGATTATCATCCCTTTACGCCATTAACGGCCGGCAACCTGCCCTGGCACATTCTATTTGGTTTCCAGGAAAGTATGGTTACAGCGACAATCGTTGCAGGAAAACCCCTGATGTATCGCCGCGAAATGCTGACCCTGAACGAAGGTGAAATTGCCGCAAAAGCAATGGAAATATCTGAAAATATTTGGGGTCGGTTTACAAGTATATCCACCCAGGACTAACACTTCTTTGGATCAATTTAAACAAAGGAATAAATAAATGACAGAGAATAATAAAAAAATATATACCATCAGCATCATTGGCGGAACTGGCAAAGAAGGCAAAGGTTTGGCCTATCGCTGGCTGTTGGCCGGCCACCGGGTCATTATTGGCTCACGCAAATTTGAGAAAGCTCAGAAAGCTGTAAATGAGCTATTAGATTTTATGGGAGAACGGACTGACCGCCTGGTCGGGATGGAGAACAGAGAGGCAGTTGAGGCCGGTGATATCGCTGTGGTTTCGGTACCTTATGCAGCCCATAGGCCAACTTTGGAAGATTTGCAAGATGCCTTACAGGGCAAAATTGTGATTGATGTGGTTGTGCCGATCGTCCCTCCCAAAGTCACCAAGGTGCAAATGCCGCCAGCCGGGTCGGCAGCTCAGGAAGCACAGGAAATCCTGGGAGACGGTTGCCAGGTCGTGGATGCATTTCAAAACATTTCACATGAAAGGTTGCTGGGAAAAGGTGACACAGATTGTGATGTCCTGGTTTGTGGAAAAGGTAAAGCTGCCCGGGAAGTTGTGCTGGGTCTGGTTGCTGATACAGGATTGAAAGGTTGGGATGCCGGCCCGATTGAAAATGCAGTTGTCGTAGAAGGGCTGACCTCCATTCTTATTGGGCTGAACATCCAGCATAAGGTTCATGCTTCAGGTATCCGCATAACAGGGATTCCTGATCAGGATTAATATGGCATTGACGCTTACACCGGTGGCGAAACTGCCATTGGTTAACCCGGGTGATGATCTGGCGCTGATAATTGAACAGGCATTAACCCAGAACAACCTGATCTTACAGGATGGTGACATTCTGGTTGTTGCTCAAAAGGTCATATCCAAGGCAGAGGGCCGCCTGGTTAATTTGACAACGGTTGAAGTCTCGGATGAGGCCAGGCATTATGCCGGGGTGACAGGCAAAGACCCACGACTGATTGAGTTGATCCTTGCAGAGAGCAAAGCGGTATTGCGGACCAGGAAAAACTTGATTATTGTTGAACATCGCCTGGGATTTATCAGTGCCAATGCAGGCATTGATCATTCAAATGTGCCCTCGCCCTGGGGAGATCCGGAAGATTGGGTTCTGCTTTTGCCTGAGAACCCGGATGAATCCGCCCGGGAGCTTCGCAGCAAGCTGGAAGCAAAGTTCAATTGCCAGATCGGTGTTTTGATTATTGATTCACATGGCCGGGCATGGCGAATGGGAACAGTCGGTGTAGCTATTGGGTTTTCGGGCCTGCCAGGTTTGGTGAATCTGCGCGGTGAACCGGATTTGTTTGATTACAGATTGCGTGTAACTGAGGTTGCAGCTGCTGATGAACTGGCTGCTGGGGCTTCGTTGGTAATGGGGCAGGCCCAGGAGGGAACCCCCGTGATTCATGTCCGGGGATTTCCGTATCCTTTACGGGAAGGCAGTTTAGACGAATTGATCCGCCCAAAGGATCTGGATCTTTTCAGGTGACGCAATGATCAAAGCCATTATCACTGAATTGAATGCTGAAGCGGCCGCAGAAGTGGGTGAAATGTGGCAGAAATTATATGAAGCCTGTGGTCTGAAGGCGATTTATACCATTCCCGTTCCCCATTTTACATGGTTTGCTGCCGATGAATTAGATGTCGCTGAAGCTAAAACAATTTTGACCAGAATTGCGACCCATCAACGTTTGTTGACCATACATACTTTTGGCCTGGGGATCTTTGCGGGAAATTTACCTGTGATATATTTGCCGATGGTAAAATCGTTACCGATGTACACTCTGCATAAAGAGATCTGGGAAGAAATTCAACCACACAGTAAAAACCCCAGGCTGTACTACTCCCCAAAACTCTGGTTGCCACATATCACCCTGGCTCTCAAAGACCTTACCCATGAGAATCTATCCTGTGCTGTTGATGCCCTTGCCTTTGACCCGGTTGAAATGTATATTGTTGCTGATAATCTGGCTATCGTAGAACATGAAGATGAAAAGGTTGGGAAGACTCTGGAGACCTTTTTGTTTAACGATAACCGAGGACGACAATGAAACTGACAGCCCTGGCTGGTGGTGTTGGCGGTGCAAAACTTGTGGATGGCCTGGCTGCCCTCCTGCCGCCGGAAGCTTTTTGTGTGATCGTAAATACCGGGGATGATTTTGAGCATCTTTCACTCAAAATTAGCCCGGACCTTGATACGGTGTGTTACACGCTGGCTGGTATGGCTAATCCGGAGACAGGGTGGGGAATTAAGAACGAAACCTGGCAGGTTTACAAGACCATCGCTCAACTAGGTGGGCCTGATTGGTTCCGTTTGGGTGATACAGACTTGGCCACGCACATCATGCGGACAGCTCTTCTATGTGAAGGTGAACCATTGTCGGCAATCACGCAAAATTTTTGCCAGGAATGGGGAGTGTCACATCGTGTATTCCCCATGAGCGATCATCCTGTCAGAACCATGGTTCATACAAATGAAGGGAAGGTTTTGGGTTTTCAGGAATACTTTGTGCAACATGCCTGCGAGCCTGTGGTGAGCCGTTTTGAATTTAAAGGGGCGGATGAAGCAAAACCTGTGGATGATGCGCTGAGGAGGTTGAACGAATCCGACCTGGTCGTTTTCGCACCCTCCAATCCCTGGGTCAGTATTGATCCGATCCTGGCTGTGCCAGGTTATCGTGAGAGCCTCAGGGGTAAGCCAGTGATCGCAATTTCACCTCTGATTGAAGGACGAGCCTTGAAAGGGCCTGCTGCAAAAATGTATCGTGAACTGGGCATCCGGCCATCTGCATCGGCAATCGCTGAACACTATCATGACCTGCTGACCGGGTTTGTGTTTGACGAGAGAGATCGCGGAGAATTGGAAAAAATCGAGCGATGGCGTATAATTCCTTTACTTACAGACATTTTCATGGAAGATAAACAGGATCGGATCCGGTTGGCAAGAGAGGTGCTCTCATTCGGCCAGACCATCCTGAGCAGGAGTCACTAACCTTATGAGCCTTTGGGCAATTGTTCCGGTCAAACCTTTACGTCGTGGTAAGTCCCGATTATCAAATCTCCTAACTGAAGAAGAACGCACACAATTAAATAAACAGCTATTTTGTCATACCATCGAAGTTTTACAACTGGTTGATTCTGTTTCAGATATTCTGGTTGTGAGTCGCGACTCTCATGTGTTAACCATGGCCCGAGAAAAAGATGTTCGCACAGTAACAGAGAATGGCACACCCGAATTGAATAATGCGCTCAGGCGGGCTTCTCTTTTTTCAACAGCATTCTCTACCGAAGGTGTCTTAATTGTCCCCGCTGATTTACCTTTGCTAACACCCGAGGATGTGACAGATTTTATTGAGAGGCGTACCAAGCCTCCGATGATCGTCATCGCCCCGGATAGGCGCAGAGAGGGCACCAATATGTTATTGCTGGATCCGGCCGACCTGATCACCTTTTCTTTTGGCCAGGCATCTTTTGATCTTCATACCCATCTGGCCAGAGAAAAAGGGGCAAATGTCGTTGTTTTTGAAAATGAACGAATTGCCCTTGACCTGGATGTTCCTGAGGATTATAAAATCCTCAGTTCAAAAAATGTCATGTCTATCATGACCTGACTTATTTATCCTCTATTGAAAAGGACCGAAAAATGTTAGAAAGAGTTGCTTTATATTTACAGGATGCTCACGATTTACGTGACGGTTTAGATTATGTGCAATATGCCGAAGAACGTGGCTTCGAGGCTGTCTGGCAGGCCGAAAGCCGCCTTGTGCGTGATGCCATTGTCCCAATGGCCGCTTATGCTGCAGTGACCGAAGAGATCCAGGTTGGATCTGGTGTGATTAATAACTGGACCCGCAACATCGGTTTGCTGGCTTCCACATTCCTGACACTGGATGACCTTGCACCTGACCGGATTATCTGCGGCATCGGTGCCTGGTGGGATCCATTGGCCAAGAATGTGGGCATTGATCGTAAAAGCCCCCTGACCGCCATGGAGGAGACAATCGTTGTTCTGAGGCGTTTGCTGAATCTGGAACGGGTATCGTTTGAAGGCGAATATGTTCAGGTAAATGATATTGAATTGGATGTTGTCCATGGACGGCGGGAGCCCCGAAATGTCCCGATTTATATTGGCGCAACCGGTCCGAAAATGATGCAACTCACAGGTCGAATTGCGGATGGTGTTGTATTGAATTATTGTGTGCCACCGGAATACAATGAAAGTGCCATTGATCAGCTCAAGAAGGGCCTGAAAGAATCCGGACGGACTCTGGATGATCTGGATCGGCCGCAACTGGTGGTTTGTTCAGTCGACGATGATGGTGACGCAGCCATTGAAACCAGCCGTGAACTGCTCACGCAATATCTGGCGCAGCAACCCCATATCGCCAAGGCATCCGGTGTCTCGATGGATATTGTTGAAGAAATTCAATCCATCCTCGGCTGGCCAGCCACCCATGAGCAGATTCAGCAGGCCAAGCATCTGGTTCCAGATGATCTGGTTCACCGGATCACAGCCAGCGGCACCCCTGAGGAAGCCCGGAAAAAGGTTCAGGAATACATCAATAATGGTGCAACCTGCCCGATCCTCTATCCGGTTGGTGGCAATGTGAAAGTCTTGATCGATACTTTTGCGACGAAATAAGATGTTAGAGAAGCAGCCCGGGTCGAAAACCTGTTTTGTTTGTGGTAGAGACAACCCCGCTGGATTGAAGCTGGACTTTTTTACAATCGGACCAGGTCAAACTCGGGCTGATTTGAACATTCCCAACCATTATGAAGGCTATCCCGGCGTTGTTCATGGCGGGATCATCGCAGCCATTCTTGATGAATGTGGAGGGCGAGCGCAAATGACCGAACCAGGCAGGTTTATGGTGACAGCCCAGCTTGATGTGCGTTACCGAAAACCTGTCCCTTCGGAGACGCTACTGGTTGTTTTTGGTACAGCGGGTGAGCGTCGCGGCAGGGTGTCCCATGCTAAGAGTGAAATCCAGGATCTGGATGGCAGCGTTTTGGCAGAAGCTGACCTGGTTCTGGTTGATATCCCTGATTCGCAACTGGCTGATATGGACCCGGAAGAACTGGGCTGGCGTGTTTACACTGATGAGGAGGCAGCATGATACAGGAATATTTTCGGCCTGCAACGGTTGATGAAGCCGTGGCGCTATTGCAGGATGATGAGAAACTACGCAAACCAATGGGGGGCGGCACAAGCCTCAGTCGCTTAGGCCTGGGCCAGGTTGGTGTGGTAGATCTTCAGGATACCGGTCTGGATCAGATCGAAAATCGCGGGCAGCGGATCATGGCTGGAGCGATGGTTCGGCTTGAGACGTTAATGACTCATCCAAGGGTTCATCCTGAAATACAAAGGGCCATTCGCATCGATGTTAGTGAAAACATCCGTAATATGGCTTCATTGGGAGGTTGGCTGGCCAGCAGTGATGGCCGTTCTATTTTCACGACAGTATTGTTGGCCCTTGACACGACCTTAACCTGGGCTCCAGGAGATGAACGGGTGAGGATGGGCAACTGGTTGCCACTGAGAGGTCAAGAATCCCCGGGTTTGTTCATCACCGAGGCTGAGTGGTGGATGCGGCCTCACCTGGCATTTGAGTATGTGGCGCGTTCACCCAAAGACCGTCCAATTTTGATTGTTGCGGTGGCCCAATGGGGTTCAGGCCGAACCCGGGTAGCCCTGGGAGGCACAGGCGAAACATCGATCATAGCTATGGATGGACCGGACGCCAGTGGTATTGATGTGGCCTGTCGTGATGCTTATCACGATGCTGAAGATCCCTGGGCGAAAGCTCTGTACCGGCGAGAGGTCGCTCCTAAACTGGCTCTGAGATGCCTGGACCGTATCGATGCGATTATTGAAAGCGAGGCCTGAGATGGAAATTACCCTGAACATCAATCATGAGGATTATCCCCTGAATGTGCCACCAAATGAACGATTAATGGACACCCTCAGACGATTGGGATTCTTCAGCGTCAAAAGCGGCGGTTGTGAAAAAGGAGAATGTGGTGCCTGTGCCATTCTGTTTGATGGTCGGCCTGTGAATAGCTGCACGATGCTGACCGCCCAGGCTGAGGGGCATCAGATAGAAACTGTGGAGGTGGTCGGCGAACACCCAGAGCAGGGTTGGAAGAAAACAGAGGGTTTGCACACCATCCAGAAGGCTTTCGTCGATACTGGCGCTATCCAATGCGGTTACTGTACTCCGGCCATGGTTCTGGTCTCCAAAGCACTTTTGGAAAAAAAGCCTTCACCAACTGAAACCGAGATCAGAGAAGCCTTATCCGGTGTCCTGTGCCGATGTACCGGTTACCTCAAACCTGTCCAGGCGGTCTTGCGTGCTGCGGCTATTCTGCGTGGTGAGCAGGTTCCTCCGGTTGATGAGCCCATTGATATCAGCGAAGCTCTGGATTTTCATAAGGATTCTGGTGGCGGTGAGCCCTTGCCATCCGGGGCCGGTCCGTTGACTGAAACGAGGGTGTTTCCAAAGCTGAAGGTTGTTGAAGCACATTCACCCATGAAGACCGTTGGCCATGCCGAACCCAAGGTGGATGCTGTCAAGCTGGTTCAGGGTAAACCGGCTTTCACGGCTGACTTTGACAAACGAGATATGCTGGTGGCAAAGGTTTTACGCAGCCCGCATGCCCATGCCAGGATCAAACATATCGATACCTCAGAAGCTAAAGCTTTACCCGGTGTGGCAGCAGTCCTCACCTATCAGGATGTACCGAGGGTTATTTACTCAACCGCTGGTCAGTCCCATCCCATCCCGGGACCATTGGACACATTTTCACTGGATAGAAAGGTCCGTTTTGTGGGTGACCGAGTTGCCCTGGTAGCGGCTGAAACAGCAGAAATTGCCGAAGCTGCACTTCAATTGATCAAGGTTGATTACGAGGTATTACCGATTTTGCTTAACCCTCAAAAGGCGATGGAAGAAAGTGCCCCCATTCTCCACGATGAACCGGAATATGTCAATTTTGCTGATTCCGACCCCACTAAGAACCTGGCAGCTGAAATCAAAGTTGATATTGGTGATGTGGAAAAAGGTTTTGCAGAAGCAGATCATATCTTTGAAGAAACATATGAAGTTCCAAAAGTCCAGCAGGCGCATATTGAGCCACATGTGGTCATTACCTATTGGGATTCAGACGATCGCCTGGTGATCCGTACCAGCACCCAGGTACCTTTCCATGTCAGGCGTCAGATTGCTCCGGTTTTGGGACTTCCGATCAAGCGAATCCGGGTGATCAAACCCCGCATCGGCGGTGGATTTGGCGGGAAGCAAGAGGTTTTAATTGAAGATGTGGCCGCGCATCTGACGATTGCCACCGGGCGTCCTGTGATTTATGAAATGACACGCGAGGAGGAGTTTATCGGTGCTCGGACCCGTCACCCGATGCGCATCCGGCTGAAAACCGGTGTAAAAGATGATGGGACGATTACGGCCAACGAAATGTATTGCCTCAGCGATACTGGCGCTTATGGATGCCATGCCTTGACGGTTACCGGCAATACCGGACATAAAGCGATGGCTTTATATGTGGGTGACGGACCGTACCGGAAAGACCCCAATATCCGGTTTTATGCCGATGTGGTCTACACCAATACGGTTCCCTCCGGCGCTTACCGGGGTTATGGGGTTCCGCAGGGTTTCTGGCCGGTTGAACGGCACATGGAAACAATTGCCCGTGAACTTGGGCTGGACCCTATCGCATTCAGACTCAAAAATGCCTTGCGGTCCGGGGAACTGCATCCCTTCAGCACAGCCTGGAGTGAGGGCCGGGAACCGAAGCCTGAGACGATTTACACCATTGGTCTGGAAGAGTGTGTTGAGCAGGGGCGCATGATGATTGGTTGGGACGAGAAATTTGGCAACGATCAATGGCATAGCGTTCCGGGAAAGAAACACCTGCGCAAGGGGATCGGTGTGGCTCTTGTGATGCAAGGGACCGCCATTCCTTACCTCGATATGGGTGGTGCCAGCATCAAGATGAATGATGATGGCTCCTTCAACCTTCTGGTTGGGGCAACCGACCTGGGAACCGGCTCTGATACCGTTTTAGGGCAAATGGCGGCAGAAACCCTGGGTGTACCGCTTGAGGATATCCTGGTCTATTCATCGGATACCGACTTCACTCCCTTTGATAAAGGCGCATATGCGTCAAGCACAACTTACATTTCTGGCACCGCTGTGGTTAAAGCTGCTGAAAAGGTGGCTGAGCGCATCCGGGCCAGAGCGGCGTTAATGTTTGGCGAGGACGGTATCGACGTAAATCCAGCTGAGATACTCCTGGAAGAACGGAAGGCTATAGCGCCAACGGGTGAATCTTTTAATTTTGCGGAAATTGGCTTGCACGCCCTGCACCAAACGGATCAGGAACAGATCATGGGTGTCGCTTCGCACATGTCACCGGTGGCCCCACCACCCTTTGCAGCACAATTCGCGGAGGTGACGGTGGATATCGATTCGGGAATGGTGACGGTGGATAAACTTGTGATGGCTGTTGATTCTGGGGTGATCATCAACCCTGTAACTGCGTCAGGGCAAATCGAAGGTGGTATGTCACAATCCCTGGGATATGCTGTAAGTGAAGAAATGGTTTACGATGAAAAAGGCCGACCGCGCGAGAGGGATTTGGTGGATTACCACATCTTCCGTTCGGACGAAATGCCAGAACTGACCACCATTTTCGTGGAGACTTATGAACCCTCCCATCCCTTTGGTGCCAAAGCTGTAGCAGAGATCCCGATGGACGGGGTAGCCCCTGCTGTGGGTAATGCGATTCTGGATGCCTGTGGTGTTTCGCTTACAGAGATCCCGGCTTTACCTGAGAGGGTCTGGCGAGGTTTGAAAAATATCAAATCAAAACCGGCTTGAATGCTTTGATCCAGGCAATGGGCTGATTAAAAGATTTAGTGGTCGTAAGGAGCTGACATGGAAATCATCCAGTTACTCAACAAAGCCATAGCAGAAGGTGTGCCGGTTGTTCTATGCACGGTTGTCAACACCAAAGGGGCTGTCCCCAGGCATTCGGGTGCGAAGATGCTGGTCTATTCAGATGGCCGTTTTGAGGGAACAGTTGGGGGCGGTGAAGTTGAAAACCGGGTGCTGGATGAAGCCATGCACTCATTTGAAGATGGTAAAACGAGGTTTCTATCCTACGACATGATTGATCCCGAGAAAGGGGATGCCGGGATCTGCGGCGGAATCGTGACCGTGTTTGTGGAACCCTTTCTCAGGTTGCCGACGGTGGTGGTCATTGGGGCAGGGCATGTTGGGAAACCCATTGTCCATCTGGCCAAGTGGCTCGGTTTCAGGGTGGTGGTCAGCGACGACCGTGAAGATCTCTGCAACCCGGAAGCAACCCCCGGTGCGGACCGCTATCTACCGGTCCTCATGAGCCAGATTCCAGAAGAGATGACGTTGGATTCTCGAACCTACCTGGTACTGGTTACCCGGGGTTCCGATGTGGACATTGAAGGTTTACCTGCGCTTTTAGAAACGGATGTGCCTTATATTGGTCTGATTGGCTCCAAAAGGCGCTGGGCGCATACCCAGGAAAAACTACTGGAAAAGGGTATCACTGAAGAGGCATTGGAACGGATAAAATGCCCAATTGGCGTCTTTATCAACGCCGAAACCCCTAACGAAATCGCGGTCAGTATCCTGGCAGAAATTATTGACCATTATAATCAAATGAAGAAACATTTTCAGAGAGCTTAACAATGGAGTAAATGACATATGTGGAAAAAATACATTTTAGCTGAATCGGTTGAGGAAGTTGTTGATGCACTCGATGGCGACAATAGCACTCGTATCATCGCTGGCGGCACTGATTTGATTCTTGAGATCGAACGCGGTGTACGTGAAGGCATTCATACCGTGATTGACATCACGCGAATACCCGGATTGGATGAAATTTACGAAGACGAAGATGGCGTGATTCACATGGGTCCATTGGTCACCCATAACCATGTGGTTGCCTCTCCCCTGATTCGAGAAAAAGCATTTGCACTATTACAGGCCTGCTGGGAAGTTGGGTCTCCTCAGATTCGAAACAGGGGCACTATTGCCGGGAATCTGGTGACCGCTTCGCCGGCCAATGATGCGATCAGCCCCCTGGTTGCCCTGGATGCCAGGCTCAAGCTCAAATCAGTACGGGGCGAGCGGGAAGTGGCATTGGTAGATTTTTATACCGGTGTTCGAAAGACCGTCATGGCCCCTGACGAGATGATCACCGACATTTTCTTTAATGCACCAGCACAAAATCAACATTCTTTCTTTATTAAAACAGCCCTTCGGAAGGCCCAGGCAATTTCAGTTATCAATATTTCCATCCTGCTCACCTTACGAGATAATTCAGTCCAGGATGCCAATATTACTCTGGGTGCTGCTGCACCAACCATCATCCATGCTGAAGAAGCAGAATCCTATCTGGTGGGTAAAGAACTGACCGATGATGTGATTGCGGAAACGGGTCGTTTGACAGCCAAAGCTGCCAGCCCAATATCGGATGTGCGTGGGTCAGCCGAATATCGGGATTATATGCTCGGCGTGATCACCAGACGGTCTCTGACTGCCATTCGGGATGGTGTGGATAAATCGACCATACCCAGCAACCCAATTTTACTCATGGGCTCAGGTTTCAATGTCGAGCCAGCAAAGGTGCCCTGGAATGGTGATGAAATCCAGACCTGGATTAATGGGAAAGAATACCGCCTGACGACCGGTTTTGATAAGACCTTACTTGATTTTATCCGTGAGGATGTTGGCCTGATCGGTACCAAAGAAGGCTGCGCAGAAGGTGAATGTGGCGCCTGTACAATATTTTTGGATGGACGGGCGGTGATGAGCTGCCTGGTACCAGCACCGAGAGCACACGGCGCTGAAATTGTTACGATTGAAGGTTTGCAATCAGGTGATCAATTGCATCCTGTTCAGGACGCATTTGTTCAATACGGCGCAATCCAGTGTGGTTTTTGTACACCTGGTTTTGTGATGTCAGCTGCAAAACTTCTGGAAGAACGGCAGACCCCATCGCAAATGGAAATCCGCCAGGCGATTACGGGTAACCTTTGCCGCTGCACCGGATATTATAAGATTATTGAAGCGATTGATAATGCTGCCAAATCCACTCAGTCGATTGGCAAGAAATAAAAGGAGTGACCATGGCTTACGTTGGAAAATCAATACCCCGTATCGATGTAAAAGAAAAAGCGACCGGTGAAACGCTTTACCCCGGCGATATCAACCTGCCCGATCAGGCTCATATGAAGATTTTGTTTGCAGGTCGGCCTCATGCGATTGTCAAATCAATTGACACCTCTGAAGCAGAAGCACTTGAGGGCGTATTACTGGTTCTGACTGCCAAAGATGTGCCTGTTAACGAGTATGGTTTGATCATGCCAGATCAACCCGTACTATGCGGACCGGGTTCTGAAAAACCCTATACGGACCGGGTGCGATTTATCGGGGATCAGGTTGCTGCGGTTGTGGCTGAAACCGTAAAAATTGCAGAGCAGGCAGTCAAAAAGATCAAAGTCGAGTATGAAGACTTGCCGGTGGTCGATTCTATTGAAGCAGCCCTGGCAGAGGACCCGGTTTTATTACACCCGGACAACGAATCAAATGTTTTTTGTCATTACCAGATTCGTCGCGGCGATCTTGAAGAGGCCTTCAAACAATGCAGTGTGGTCGTTGAAGGCGAGTACCACACACCGGTACAGGAGCATGCTTATCTGCAACCTGAAGCGGGATTGGCGTATATCGATGAGGAAGAACGTATCACGGTCCTGGTTGCTGGCCAATGGACGCACGAAGACCAGGAGCAAATCGCACATTCTCTGGATCTGCCATTGGAAAAAATCCGCGTGATTTACCCGGCGATTGGCGGGGCCTTTGGTGGGCGTGAAGATATGTCCGTCCAGATTGTGCTGGCATTGGCCGTCTTGCGTCTCCACGAACGTGGTATTGACCGGGCCATTAAGATCATGTGGAGCAGGGAAGAATCGATGGTTGGCCACCATAAACGACATGCTTACAAAATTCGATCAAAGTGGGGTGCCACTGAAGATGGCAAGATCCTGGCTGCTGAAGTCGATGTTTTTCAGGATGGTGGCGCTTATGCTTATACCTCAACCAAGGTATTGGGTAACAGCACCCTGATGTGCACCGGTCCATATGATATTCCAAATATCAAAGTGAACGCTGATTCGATTTACACCAATAATATTCCTGGCGGCGCCTTCCGTGGTTTTGGCGGCCCGCAGGGTGCTTTTGCTGCGGAAATGCAGGTCAACCGCCTGGCGGATGCCCTGGGTATGGACCCGGTTGAATTACGAATGCGCAACTTAATTGATGATGAATCGAGACTGTCCACCAATTCAGCACCGCCAGAAGGCGTTACCATCAAACCGGTGATGGAAGCCTGTGCAACCCGTTCAGGGTGGCAAAAATCAAACGGTGAATGGATAACACCAGACCCCATGCCCGCTGAAGGGGTCATCAAACGTGGCCGGGGAACAGCCTGTGCTTTCAAGAATGTGGGCTTTTCCTTTGGCGCACCGGAAGCCTGCACGGCGATTATCGAATTGCATGGTGGCGCAGATATTGAGTCCGTGGTCCTGTATCATGCCGGTGCCGATGTTGGACAGGGCGCCCATACTGTATTCACGCAATTTGCCGCAGATGCCCTGGGTGTTCCCATTCAGAAAATTAAACTGATCGCCTCCGACACAGCCTCATCCGGTGATTCAGGCAGTTCTTCTGCCTCACGGATGACCTTCATGGCGGGAAATTCCATCCGGGGAGCAGCGGAAAAAGCCTTGGAAAAATGGCAGTCGGAAGAACGACCAGCGATTGCTGAGTATACCTATAATCCGCCCAAGACATCGCCCTTTGATCCGGAAACCGGTGAGTGTAACCCCAACTTTACCTATGGTTATGTGGCCGAAACAGTGGAGCTGGAAGTCGACACAGAAACGGGCGAAATCAAGATTCTAAAAGTTTATTGTGCGGATGATGTTGGTAAGGCCGTCAACCCGGTCCAGGTTGTGGGCCAGGTGGAAGGAGCTGTCATCCAGGCTGCCGGTTATGCCCTGATGGAGAATTTCATTCAGAAGGAGGGGTATACGCTTACGGACATGCTCTCTAATTACCTGATCCCAACCGTGCTGGATATTCCGGTTGAGGTTGAATCGATTGTTCTGGAATATGAGGAGCCAATCGGACCCTACGGGGCGCGTGGTATGGGCGAAATGCCATACCTCCCCCTGGCTCCCGCCATCGTCCATGCGTTGTTTGACGCGACCGGGGTTTGGTTCCATGATTTCCCCCTGACACCAGAACGGGTCTTGAAGGGTTTGGGTAAGATATCGTGATTCCATATGTGCTCATCTGGGGCGGTGGGGACCTGGCAACAGGCGTAGCCATTCGCCTTCATCGGGTGGGTATAAGAATATTAGTTGTTGAAACGCACCGTCCGCTGGCAGTCCGGCGGACGGTGTCTTTTGCCCAGGCCGTTTATGATGGTGAGGTGGAAATTGAAGATATTACCGGTTGTTTGATTGATTCACCTGACCGGTTGGATGAAGTTTGGGAAAATCGCAAAGTTCCAGTGATTGTTGACCCAGATCTGGCATTGCTGGAGCAATTTCCGCCCCTGGCCTTAATCGATGCGCGGATGCGTAAAAAAAATGTAAAGCTATCGATGGATTTAGCGCCCCTGGTGGTTGGTTTGGGGCCTGGATTTACAGCCGGAGAAAATTGTCATGCGGCTGTTGAGACCAATCGCGGGCATTTTCTGGGCCGGGTCTGCTGGGAATGTTCACCTGAAGCGGATACCGGTATTCCTGGCAGCGTCCAGAATTATGCCTCAGAACGTGTCCTCCATGCGCCTGTTTCGGGGCAGGTGACCGCTGCAGTGAAAATCGGGGATTGGGTTGAAAAGGATGAGCTGATCATGCAGATCGACGGTACAGAAATTCGAGCCAGCTTTTCAGGACTCGTACGCGGATTGATCTACCCGGGTTTGCATGTGGAAAAAGGCGTTAAAGTCGGCGATATTGATCCCAGGAATGAACCTTTTCGCTGCTGGTATGTTTCCGACAAGTCGCTGGCAATTGGCGGAGGTGCATTGGAAGCCCTGTTGACCCACGAAATGATCCGGGAGCAATTATGGGTGTGAGTGGTTAATATGAAACTCGTCCATGCATTCAGCCTGAAGGGGGGTGAATCGATTGCATTTATTGGGGCCGGGGGGAAGACAAGTGCCATGTTTGCCCTGGCAAAGGAATTGACACCACCGGTTGTGCTGACCACGACCACCCATCTCGGAGCCTGGCAGGCTGCGCTGGCTGACTCTCATTACATCCTGAACACCAGGCATGACATCCCTGATTTGGATAATCCAAATATGGGAACCGTTTTGCTGACCGGCCCACCTGGTGAAGATGAACGCCTGGGTGGACTCAGTGATGGATTGCTGGCTCATGTGAGAGCTTATTGCCTTGAAAATAACCTGTCCCTCTTGATTGAGGCGGATGGCGCGCGCCAACGCGCGTTGAAAGCACCAGCAGATCACGAGCCTGTCATCCCAGACTGGGTTGACCAGGTGGTTGTTATGGCCGGTTTGGGGGGCATTGGCAAACCCCTCACAGAGGCGTTTGTGCATCGGCCACAGATTTTCTCAGCGTTGTCCGGGTTGCCGGAGGGTAAGCAAATTGACGAAGATGCACTTTTGGCTGTTCTCACATCACCTCAGGGTGGGTTAAAGGGCATTCCTGAAGACGCTCGACGGTTACTGTTCCTGAACCAGGCTGAAGGAGAAATTCTACCGGCCAAAGCCAGAGGGATGTCTCACAGCTTAGTTGGTGTTTATGACCGGGTGCTGATCGGTTCCATCCAGAACCCTGGTCAGGAAGGGCCCATATTCAGTGCAAGTTCTCCGGTGGCCGGGGTCCTTCTGGCCGCAGGAGGGAGTGAACGACTGGGCAGACCCAAGCAGCTACTGGATTGGAAGGGCAGGACTTTTGTTGAAACCGTTGCTCAAGCAGGTTTGGCAGCGGGTTTAGCTCCCCTTATTGTGGTCACCGGTGCACACCACCAGGCCGTGGAAGCCGCATTGGCCGGGCTGCCGGTAGTGTGTGTTTACAATCCGGACTGGGCCGGTGGCCAGGCATCATCGATGCACAAGGGACTGATGGCGTTGCCTGAGGATTGCGACCGGGTGATGTTTCTGCTGAGTGATCAACCCCAGGTTTCACCTTTATTGATCCGCAGCCTGGTCGAACGGCACGATGCGTATCGCAAACCCATCACGGTACCCCTGGTGAATGGGCAGAGAGGCAACCCAGTCCTATTCGACCGGTTGACATTTCCAGCACTGAGGGAGATTGAAGGTGACCGTGGTGGCCGGGCTGTGTTTAAGTTGTTTGAGGTTGATTACGTCCCATGGGTCGATGACCGGATTATGCTGGATGTTGACCGTGAAGGTGACGAGGAGCGATTGCGAGAGGCTTATGGGTTGTGATGAAGTCCATTTGATTGATTTTACGACACCCCACTGAAATTGGCCCTATCATTGAAATCTGCAAATTCGGAGAAGCGCACCATGACCATTACAATAAAAA
>SKPR01000120.1 GCA_007119455.1 Candidatus Brevefilum sp.
ATTGAATATAAGGTGCCGCCTGGCCATTAAAATCCAGGGCAGCATCCCAATCAAATGTGACGACTTTGGTATTATCTCGTGAAAGCATGGTGTACTTTAAAGCCCCTAAAGCCACTGCTTCAGCGATTTCTGTTTTAACATCTCCATCCAATTCGGGATTTTTTGTTTCAACAATCTCCCGAGTCCGCTGGGTGGCTTCATCAACAAGATCGTTGAATAAGACCACCGTACCATCTCGAGAGGACATGGTCACATTACCAGGCAGGTTGACCACTTCATATGGAAGGTGATAGAGCCGATCGGCCCATTGATACCCTATGATTTCAAGTGTCTTGAAAACCTGTTGTAAGTACAACGATTGCCGGACATCAATCACATAAATCGATTGATCCAGATCATATTCTGAAAATTTCTTTTTGGCCAGGGCGAGATCCTTGGTGGCATAGAGCGAAGAGCCATCCGACCGCAATACCACCAAGACCCGATATACATCTTCTGTACCAAGGATCTCATCGAGGTCAACATAAACCGATTCGTCTGGCCGCCCATCATGGGCAATCCCTTTTTCGATCATCTCCCTGACAAGTTCGATCCCTGAATCTTCGACTTCGCTTTCAAAATAAGCCCGATCAAATTCTTCTCCCAAAATATCATAGATCTCGTCAAAACCCTCCAGAGACCATTGCCGGGTTTTTTTCCAGAGTGCCACAAGTTCCGGGTCTTTTTGATTCCACCGTTGATAGAGCTCACGGACTTCTGCTTCATTTTCCGGTTTCTGGAAGAGACGGTCTGCTTCTGCATAAATTTCATTCATCCAGCGGATTTTATCTTCTCCGGGTGTTTCACCAGCATGGTTCTTCTGATAATTCCAGATCCACTTAATCACATGCAAACCGATATCACCCGGGTAAGTAGCGCGAATCACATGATGCCCAGCAAAATCCAATATCCGGCACACGCTACCACCCAGGATCACATTTCTCAGATGCCCGACATGAAATGCTTTGTGGGTATTGGGTTGCGAATATTCAACCATCACATTTGTGCCTCGGGGTTCAGCCCGGCCAAAATCTTCTTTCTTTTCAAGAACCGCATCTATCACGCGTTTGGCATAAGCAGCGGTGGAGAAGTAAAGGTTCAGGTAACCATTGACAGCTTCCAGGCGAGAAAAGCCTACCAATGAACTTGAGAGCACATCTCTCAAGTTCTCCGCAAGTTCCTGGGCGCGCTTGGGCACGATAACCTTTTTGCCGGATCGAGCTTCCCCAGCAGCCACCGGGAATAGTGGAATTGCCAATCCCCATTCACCACTGAAAGGAATCTGACGAAACTCAAGCACCGGATCATCAATACCCTCACTTTTTAAGTAAGCACTGATTTGCTTCTCAATTGTTGTTTTCTCTTGGTTAAACATGCCTTCTCTTTAGTTCTCTTGGTTTTGATTTATGATGTGCAGACGCAATTATATCACTCCGCATAAAACCCCATCATGTCACCCTCAGAAATAATCACTGACTGTGTTGGATCAAGATCATGTTCGATGCTATCAGGCTCAATTCCCGGGTCTCAACATCCATCATCCAGAGGCCATTCTGACCATCACTTAACCAGACCGTTTCCATCACATGCCAGGCAGAAGCACGGTATAACTGAGTGTCTTGATCAACCAGGGTTGTTGTCGTCAGGGAAGCGATATCGATTTGTATGATTCCATACAGATCATCCAACCAATCACCCTGACCAAGTGTGATCAGTAATTGAGACGAATCAGGCGACCAGACCATTTCCCAGGCTTCTAAATATTCATCGGGTAGTGCAAGGGTGGCTTCATCCCCAGTATCAAGATCTTTAATCAACATGATTAACCCGTCATCCTGCATAACCCTTACAGCACTGGATTCGTCCGGTGAAATTGATGTGCTGCACAGGCAATTTCCATCAGGGAATATTTCCTCACGGTCGCCAGTTAGAATTGATATACGATAGAGGTCTGTTCCTCCATACCCCCCCACCCCTTCAAAGACATTCATGTAATATATTGACAACCCATCATTGGACCATTTAATCGGTGTTGGCCGGGTCACACGGTCCGATAGACGTTCATCAAGGAGAATATGTGGATTGCTCCCATCGACATCAGATACCGTCAATTGAACCTGTGCACCTGCTTCATCGAATTCGACAATCCTGCCATGGGCAACGTATTGCCCATCCGGAGAGGGTAAAACGACACCTTCAAAAAATTCCCCATCCGGATGAAGAAAACCCAATTCTTCAACAGAACCATCGAAATATAATTTAAAAACACTTTGCTGATTATCATCCAGGTAAAAAATGCCCGTTTCTGTGACCCCCTGTTGAATTGCAAAACCCAAACCTGGGGCTTCTAACCGTTTAATTTCGTCGCCATTTAATGGGTCCAACAGAACCACAATTGACGGATCAGCCGCCCAATTTCCATAAACTATTGGACGATCACTAATTACGTCAGTTATTACTTCCGGTGTTTCTTCCATCTCAGTGGTTGGTGTTTGTGGTTGGGTTTCAGGAGGAGTCGCCTCAAGCGGTGTCGATGTGGGATCCGGCAGTTGGGCTTCAGGCGTATCCTGGTCTGTAGCTGGTGTAACTGGCGTTTCACCAACTGGTTGACTGCAACCCGCAACAATAAGGACCAAAAGCAAACTAAGTACCAGCAATTCCTTTGTCATCTTATCTTCTCCTAAAAAATCAAAACGGGAGCATTTTATGCTCCCGCTGCAACCTCTTCCATTAAGAAAATGAAAGTACGAACAAGAAATTACTCCATCTCGTTTAATCGTTGCACTAACCGGCTCTTTTGCCGAGCAGCTTTATTTTTATGTATGATGCCTTTAGCTGCTGCTTTATCTAAAGCTTTTGTTGCAACCATGGTTGCTGCTTGAGCCTGTTCGACGTCGCCGCTATCAATGGCAACTCTGGCTTTACGTAGCGCTGTGCGGGCTCTCCCCCGGAATATACGATTTAGATCTCGTCGTTTTTTGTTCTGACGATTGCGTTTGATCTGTGATTTAATATTTGCCAAGGTCTATCCTCCAATGACTTTCTGGATCTTCTTTCGATAATTACGAAATGATATTTTACCTGAATGAAGTTATTTTGTCCAGTTTAATTACCTTAATAGTTCAATTTTACTCTACGTCAGGACCTCTCAGATATTTTTTCTATCTGCACTTCAGATAATAATCTCAGCACATCTGCTTTGCGACAATCAGCCGTCCCTGGGGTCAACAAGACAGCCGCTGCCGCTGCAGCACCGAGGATCAGCCCCTCCACCAGAGGGCGTTGACTGTCTAAGGCAACGGCTAACCCGGCCAGAATTGCATCTCCTGCACCAGCTGCACTGACAATGCTTTCCACTGCCAACGGAAATAATCGGTAGTCTCCCTCATTGAATACAGCAACAGCACCATCCTTCCCCAACGTTGCGACAACAGCCACACCCTGTTTCTCAAAGATTGAACGGGCCGCAGCCAGAGCATCCTTTGAGTCACGGATTTCTCGTCCAACAAAGGCGCTCAACTCATCCTGATTGGGTTTGATTACATCTGGTCTTTCGGGCAACCCTGCAACCAGGTTCTCGCCACTGCCATCAAAAATGACCGGCAGATGCTGTTTTTTAGCAAATCGGATCAGGCAGGCATAAAACTCTGGCTGTACACCAGCAGGTAGAGAACCACCTGTCACCAATGGTCCACTAAATCTGGCCAGCGCTCTAATCTTTCTCAAGAGTTTTTCTTCATCGGATGGTAAAACAATCAATGAATCACTCGTCAGGGTCGTCATCGTTTTAGCCGACCTGTCGATAACAATTGTATTAATGCGAGTTTCACCTTCCACCTCAACAAAATCGGTGATCACACCTCTTGATTCCAGCATGCCTACCAGCTTTTTGCCAAAAGTTCCGGCAATAAAACCGGTTGCCAGACAGGGGATCCCCAAAGCACCCAGCACAAAGGCAGCATCTGCAGCTTTACCTGCTGTGCTCAACGCCGTAACTGCTGCCGGTTGGACCTGATCCAGAACGAGCGAATCATAAATTAATGTTAGATCCAGGGCAGAATTGGGGGTGACGGTGATAATCATCATGATCTCCTTTGCAGCAGGTGTGAATGGACAATATGGATCACATTGTCCCAGCCTTATCCAGGTCTAACCCAGTGGTAAGCTGATTTCGCAATCGAATCCAACACAATTCCAACAGATTAATTGTATAATAAATGTCCAATCATATGAAACCAGGTTGGCCGGATGGACGCGGGCATGAATAAATGCCCGAGGAAAGTCCGCACACCACAGGGCAGCATGCCGGGTAACGCCCGGAAACGTGCAAACGTTTGGAACAGGGCCACAGAAAGTATACCGCTCTCTCATCCGAGAGAGTAAGGGTGAAAAGGTGGTGTAAAAGACCACCGGCGAGCACAGTAATGTGCCCGGCCAGGCAACCCCCATGCGGTGCAAGGTCAAGCAGGAGAGATGTCTCTAACCAGACGGGACCGGTCCGGATCCCAATCATCTCCGGGTAGACCGCTCGAGCTTTCAGGAGACTGAAAGCCCAGATAGATGTTCATCCAGGTGGTTTTCCACCGGACAGAATGCGGCTTACAGGCTGACCTGGTTTTTACCAGAATTGAAAAGACCCCGATGATCTCAAAGGTCGGGGTCTTATCCTTTTAATGATAGCGTTTCTACGGTCTGAGGATGAGTTTTTTATCAATGGAAAGCCCCTAAAGGTAAAAGACATCTGCAGGCGTTTTACAGATTAGTTTTTTTTGCAAGATTTTAAGGGGACTCATACCAGATAATTTGGCTGAATCCTATTGTTTTCAGACATCGACTTATTATATAATGAGGTATGTATAAGACCATTTATACGATCGGCCATGGCAAGCTGGGTTTCATGAGCTTTATCAGATTGATCCAGGCCAATAAAATCACCCATATCGTTGATATCCGCAGTATTCCATATAGTCGCCACGCGCCCTGGAGCAATAAATCGAGGTTGGCAGATCTCGTCAAACCGTTTAACATCCGCTATACCTACCTGGGTCATAAATTAGGCGGTAAGAAAACCAATAAATCCAACACGCCTCCCCAACAAGCTGAAGTTACACCCGATATCTACCAGAAAGCAATTGATGTCTTGCTGCATTTATCAGTCAGGGATGATCTCACCCTGTTATGCGCAGAGGGCGACCCCACCAGGTGCCACCGCCAGAGCGTGATTGCCCAAACACTGTTGGATGCTGGTGTTCGTGTTGTCCACCTGTTACACGACGGCTCTGTTAAGGAAGCCTGGAAGCAGGATACAACTGTCATTCAACCAGATTTGTTTTAATTTCCCACGGAAAATAAATACTAGAATACGGGATATACTTAAACAATAAATTACTATTTTTTGTTGCTGAGGTCAAAATGTTCCGGAGAAGAAATCGTCGCCTGTTGTTGACCATCGTAATTACCACCATCATAATAATCCTGGCAGGTTGCCACTTTCCAGCATACCCCTGGGTTCAGGCAACAATTACCAGCCACGAGGATGGTGATCGCGTCATTCTCGGTGAAGAAACCATGATTATCACTTTAGCACGGGGTTCACAGGGTATCGAACACGTAGAATTGTATGAAGACGGGATCCTTCTTGATACGTTATCTCCAACAGAAGAAGAAGCAGCAGATGCACCGTTTGAAATCGTTGCAGAACAAACCTGGATACCCCTTGAAGAGGGTCCTGTGGTGATTTCTGTGATTGCTGTCGATTCCTGGGGTACACGTTCAGAATCAGCAAGCGTGACCTTAGACGTGGTATTAACCGATGAGGATATCGAACCCACGCCTACACCCACAGCGACCCCAGAAGGCTTAGAACTGACACAGACAGCTCAGGCTGGCTGCACCAATGAAGCAAATTTTCTCGAACATGTAACCATTCCCATTGATATCGAACTGACGGGTGGATCAAATTTCACCAAAATTTGGCGCGTCAACAACAGCGGCACCTGTGATTGGATTGGTTATCGTATTGTCCACACCAGCGGAGAACGGTTCAATGCCGATTCCCCCAAAGCTTTACCCGTGGTTAATGCCGGAAGCAATGCGGATATTGCCATCGATATGGTTGCCCCAATAACGCCGGGCACATATACCTCAACGTGGCGGATCAGCGCAGAAGATGGCACGGTATTTGGACCGGATCTGGTGGTTACG
>SKPR01000082.1 GCA_007119455.1 Candidatus Brevefilum sp.
AATTCCCACGTTAAGCTTTATCTTTCAACTCTGACCATAAACAATCATCTCAGACTGATTAACCACTTAACATGCTTACCTATTTTTTGCATTGATAATTTTTGTGTCAGTCAAAGAGCCAGCCACTCCATGGGTGAAGCTTTTCTTTACGTTTAAATTCACTTTTCTGGCTCCAACAACCTGAAACCTGACCTGTGAAACGGTGCTGTTCAGACACATGCTATAATCGCCCTTAAGGACAATATTTCTTTATCGATCAGGAAGGAATACAATGGCAAGAATTAAAATATCACTCATTTTGTTAATACTCGCCATTTTTTCGGTTGCCTGTGCCGGCGGTTCTGGCGGCTCGGTGATTGGTTCTCGGCAATCATGCCAGATTGTCAACAGGAACGGCTCATGCCAGGGAGGTTTCAGCAGGCTCAGGGGCACTTTTACCCATCAGATTGAGGTGACAGCCTATCGACGTGGCGACGCTGTTCAAGTTGAAGGAACGTTCAGCACACAATCAGGAGTACTGATAGTCCGGATCACGGCCCCTGATGGAACAGTCACCACAACAGAAATCACGCCCCAATCATCTGGAACTGTTTCAGGATTGGCAACGGCTGATTCATCATTTGATGACATTTACATTCCTATTGTTGTTGAGGCCGTTGACGGTGAAGCGCAAGACATCGAGTTCTCTATTGAATTTTGGCAGCCGTAATCCGATTTTTGGGCATGCACGGTACTTTTGTCTTCCTGATACAAGTAAGCGAAACCGATCATTCGCCTCAAGAAAAACAGGGCAGGCCTGGATCGTGATCCATGATCAATAAAAGCAATATTTTCCTGTTGACAGCAATAAATGTCATGAGCTGTTTGACAGCTTCAGACAAACACCTGGACGCAGTTAACAGCCGCCACTTTGTTTGACAGGCCCTGGCCTACACGGTATAATCATCCTTCGTGAAAATTGTATTGTGTATGGGAGAGAAGCGCTATGGAACAACAAAACGAGATTAAAGCAAAAGAGCGCTATACGGGGACGGTGCTTAAAACCACGCTGCAGGGTGCGCTGGTTGATATTGGAAGTGAAAAACCTGCATTTATCCACATCTCTCAAGCTGTAAAAGATAACGATCCCAAACTACCGATCAACAGCATAGAAGAGGTCCTCAAAAAAGGTCAGGAACTCGATTTCTGGGTAAAACGCATCCGTAAAGACCGGATTGAGTTAACCATGAAAGAACCCCTTGCCCTGGAATGGCGGGAGATCAAACCCGGTATGACTGTCAAAGGGACAGTTGTACGCCTGGAAACCTTTGGTGCTTTTGTTGAAATCGGTGCAGAACGCCCGGGTCTGATTCACATCAGTGAGCTTTCACACAGCTACGTCCGGACACCGGGTGAGGTTGTGCGAGAAGGTGATGAGATTGAGGCCAAGGTTTTGGAAGTCAACCGCCGAAAGAAACAGATCAAGCTCAGTGTTAAAGCCCTTCAAGAATTACCTGAGGAACTTCAAGTTGATCAGCAGGTAGGGAAGCAAAAAGACGAAGAACAGCCAAAGGAAGACCCTGATCTGACGGCAATGGAAATCGCGATGCGCCAGGCCATGGAAAAATCAGAGAGTGGTGAGGACAGTGATGCCAAACCAAAGTCCCGGAAAAAGAAAGGAACTTCTTCCGAGCAGGAGGCTTTACTCTCCCGAACTTTGGAGAAAAAAGTTGGTCAGGAATCATAACACATCAGCAGGACCCATCAAGGTGGGTATCAAACCACCCTAATAGAAAAACCGGGGAGGTGCCGGAACCTAAGGCCCTCCCCTTTGCTTTTAATAATTTATAACATTTTAGTAACGCTTCAGGCAGTTCTGCTGCTGAAGGCTGGGGCCCCATAGTCCCTTGCATGCTGAGTATTTTCACATTTTGGATTTACGTCTGGTGTAATAATTTTCTTCTGAGTTGAGGTGATGGAGGCAAAATGACAACCAAGTACATTTTCGTTACCGGCGGTGTCCTGAGTTCAATCGGCAAGGGTGTCACCGCTGCAGCCACGGGACGATTGCTCAAGTCGCGTGGTTTCTCCGTAGCCGTCCAGAAATTGGACCCTTATATCAATGTAGATCCTGGGACAATGAGCCCCTACCAGCATGGTGAAGTTTTTGTGCTGGATGACGGGGCAGAAACCGATCTGGATCTTGGGCATTATGAACGGTTTATTAATATCCGCCTCAGCAAAGTATGCAACGTCACGACCGGCCAGGTTTATGCAGAAGTGATTGCACGTGAACGTCGTGGAGATTACCTCGGTGGGACGATCCAGGTGATACCGCACATCACGAATGAAATCAAACGGCGGGTAAGACTGGTCGGAAAAGCCACCGACGCGGATATCGTCCTGGTCGAAGTGGGCGGTACCGTCGGTGATATCGAATCCTTGCCTTTCCTCGAGGCGATCCGCCAAATGCGTTTCGATTTGGGCAGGGAAAACACCGCCTATGTTCACCTGACCTGGTTGCCCCATATCGGCGCTACCGGTGAACTGAAAACAAAACCGACACAACACTCTGTGCGAGAATTGCGCTCCATTGGTATTTTGCCAGACATCATCGTTACCCGCTCAGATTACCCCGTTGAAGAAGAAATTCGGGAAAAAATCGCCCTGTTTTGTGATGTGGAAGCCAGAGCTGTCATTCCCATGGTAACCACCCCCATTCTCTATGAAATCCCACTATTGCTTGAGAAAACCTCCATCGCAAATCTATTACTCACAAGGCTTAATTTAGAGCCCAGACAAAAGCCGGATTGGACTGCCTGGGAAAACCTGATCTCAGAGGTACAACGTTCGAAACCCACCATCAAAATCGCCCTGGTGGGCAAGTATGTTGAACTCCACGATGCCTATCTCAGCGTCCGAGAAGCGCTTAAACACGCTGCCCTGGCCTGCGGTGTTGAACTGGAACTCTTATGGGTCCACTCAACAGACCTTGACAAAGAACAAGGCCTTGAAATTCTAGAACAGGTTGATGGCATTGTCGTGCCTGGTGGGTTTGGCAGCCGTGGAATCGAAGGTAAAATTAAAGCGGCTACCTTTGCCAGGGAGAACAAAGTGCCATATTTGGGTTTGTGCCTCGGTATGCAGGTGATGGTGATCGAATTTGCCAGAAACGTCCTGGAGCATGAACGGGCAAACTCTGCTGAATTTGACCGCTCGACCCCCGCACCCATCATCGATCTGATGCCAGAGCAACATGATGTCACCGAAAAAGGCGGTACGATGCGATTGGGTTTGTATCCCTGTGAACTGCGTCCGGGTACAAAAGCATGGGATGCTTATCAAACCGATCTTGTCGATGAACGACATCGCCACCGTTTTGAACTCAATAATGCTTTCAGACCGGACCTTGAGGAGGCTGGCATGATTTGTTCAGGTGTTTCACCTGATAACCGATTGGTTGAAATTACAGAGATCGCTGATCACCCTTTCATGTTAGGGACCCAATTTCACCCAGAGTTTTTGTCGCGGCCCAACCGCCCACACCCATTATTTTCGGCTTTTATCAAAGCCGTCTGCGAAACATCCGGTATTTCTTTGGTGGGTGAAGAAAAGGTTGCTGAGGATTTGTCATGAAACGACATCATCATGTATGGATCAGTTTAATCATCGTGTTGATCACGCTTTCAGCCTGTCAGTCAATCCCGGTTATCGAAAATATAATGGATACACCATCCGGAGAAGACACCGCCATACTTCCAGACACCACACCTTTTGATGAAGCCTATCCCCTGGAGGATATCGTCATTCCGCCTTCCTTTGAGGCTGCCTACCCCATCACGGAAGAAGACCTCAGCAAATTATTACGAGCATGGACTTTAGTAACGTACTCGGAAAATGGCCTTCAGCTACAGCCCGAAGTTAAAACATTGCGCTTTAATGCGGATGGCAGCTATGAAATGATCACTGAAACTGGTCAGGAATCTGGTAACTGGACAGCCAGGCTCCTGGCTGTGGAGTCAACCCTGACCCTTGATCCTGGTACAGATGAGATCCTGACTTTTGAGATCATCGATCTTGAAGAGGCATTACTCAACTTGCGGTCAATTCGCGGTGAAACTCAGATTGACGAGGGTTATCAGCCTGCTGATTGATTGGCCGGATTTCTATTACAAAATATTAATTAAACTATCGAAAGGAAGTTCAGAGGTAAAAATGGATACTAGAATCATTTCAGTAAACGCACTTGAAATACTCGATTCTCGAGGTAACCCGACAGTTGAGGTGGAAGTCATCCTTGGTGATGGCAGCTGGGGAAGGGCCGCAGTCCCCTCCGGCGCATCAACCGGCGTTCATGAAGCATTGGAACTCCGTGACGGCGATGCTGACCGATACAGCGGTAAAGGCGTCATCAAAGCTGTAGAAAATGTCAACACACGCATTGCCGAAGCCCTGATCGGAGCTGATGCCACGGAACAAATGGCGATTGACATGACCATGCTGGCGCTGGACGGCACAGCAAACAAAAAAGAGCTTGGTGCTAATGCCATCCTGGGAACAAGCCTGGCGGTCGCCAAAGCAGCCGCACATTCTGTGGCCCTCCCCCTTTATAAATACATCGGCGGCGTATATGCTCACGAATTACCCGTCCCAATGTTGAATATTATCAACGGTGGAGAACACACCGGCTGGCAAACCACAGACGCCCAGGAATTCATGGTGATGCCCCTTGGGGCCAAGACCTTTTCGGAAGCTATGCGCTGGGGTACTGAGATTTATCACACGCTGAAAAAGGTACTCAAAGAAAAAGGGTATGCCACCCTGGTCGGTGACGAAGGCGGATATGCACCAGCACTTAAGACCAATGAGGAAGCGGTGGAAGTGATCCTCGAGGCAATCGAAAAAGCAGGTTTCATCCCGGGTGAAGATGTCGCGATCGCGCTTGACCCAGCCGCATCAGAATTTTATGATGAAGAAGAAAAGATTTATCACCTCCGAACCGAAGACCGCAAACTCACCAGCCAGGAAATGGTCGCCTTCTGGGTCGATTGGATCAATAAATACCCAATTGTATCCATCGAAGATGGTTTCGCCCAGGATGACTGGGACGGCTGGAAGCAACTCACCGAACAGGTGGGAGATCGAATCCAGATTGTGGGTGATGACCTCCTGGTCACAAACCCATCCCGGGTTTCACGAGCGATCTCGCAAAAAGCCTGTAACTCGCTCCTGGTTAAACTCAACCAGATTGGCACCCTCACCGAAACACTTGAGGCCATGACCATGTGCCAGAGCCATGGCTGGACAGCGGTTGTTTCCCATCGCTCAGGTGAGACGGAGGATGCTACCATCGCAGACTTAGCTGTGGCCATGAATACCGGCCAGATCAAGACCGGTGCACCTGCCCGTTCGGACCGCGTCGCCAAGTACAATGAACTCCTGCGAATTGAGGCAGAACTTGGCAGCAGCGCCCATTATGCTGGTTGGGAAGCACTGAAACGCTAAAGTTATCAGAGGCTGACACAGATTTTAGACCGTTGAGATGTTGTAAAATACATCTCAACGGTTTTTATTCGTTGTTTAATCTGAATTACACATAAAAGGATGCATTGATGGCAGATTCACTACACGACCTTGAAAAAGAAATCACCACCTGCCGAAAATGTCCCCGCCTTGTTAAATGGCGAGAAGAAGTCGCCCGCACCAAACGCAGGGCATATCGGGATGAAACATATTGGGGAAAACCAGTCCCAGGGTTCGGCGACTCAAATGCCCGAATCATGATCGTCGGGCTTGCACCTGGGGCACATGGCTCCAATCGCACCGGTCGGATGTTCACCGGCGATGCCAGCGGGGATTTTTTATTTCCTGCGTTGCACCGGGCCGGGTTTGCCAACCAGCCCACTGCCGAACACCCGGGCGATGGCTTGAAACTTAAAGATGTCTTTATTACAGCCGTCTGCCGCTGTGTCCCGCCCAAAAACCGGCCAAATGTGTCTGAGATAAAGAACTGCCTGCCCTGGATGGAAGCGGAGATTGACCTTCTGCCAAACCTGCAGGGTTTTGTCGCCCTGGGCCGGATTGCCTTTGATAGCCTGATCCGAATGTACAAAATGCAGGGCATTGATCTGCCCAAAATAACATTCGGCCATAATGAATTGTATGAATTAGGAAATG
>SKPR01000009.1 GCA_007119455.1 Candidatus Brevefilum sp.
ACCTGGACAGCCACCAACGCTACTGAAGTGATCTCCCAGGTCCGCACCGCACACGCAGACCCCTTCGAACTCCATATTCCCCTGTCCCTCCCCATCTCGGCCAATCGCAAAGGCTCTATGGTGACCAGCATCGATGTTTGGTACTCGATCGGCACCGCAGAAGCAACCGGATTTGCAGGGGTCGAACTGGTCCGCACCTCCTTGCCAGCCCACAACGTGGCCCCAGCCGGCACCCTGCCAGCCCGCGCCCTGGACGGCGATCACGACACCGAAACCAAGCGGCGGGCCATCTCAGCCAACGGGCACAAAATGACCGTCTCGTTTACGACCCCCGTGTTTTTGAATCCTGGCTTCGCCTACTACCTGGTTTTGAAGATCAATCCGGCAGCCACCACCGTGTTCACGCTCTTTGGCGCCCAGGCCAACATCACCCTCCGATTGTAGGCCCAACCGGATCGATGCGAAGCCGGAGGTTGAGCAAAGCGATACCCCTGAAGCATAGCGGAACCTCTGAAACAATGTGAAGGAAGCTGAAGAGAACCGCTTTTTGAACGGCGAAGATCAGCAAATATCGCATTTTGGAAAGTGATCAAATAGTCCTGGAAACCATTAAAAAATTTGTTTATGGAAATGAATTTTACAAAACTATTTTGTAAATCTAAGGAAGCCTAATTCCTGATTTCCTGAAAACTAATCCCTATCTCCGAAAGGAATTTGCAATGGAAAAACTCAATCAATTGCTCGGTTCACGTAAGTTTTGGGCGGCCGTGATCGGCCTTGTTTTGGTCGTTATCAAGGCCTTCGACCCCGAATTTCCCCTCGCAGAAGAGCAGCTCGTATCGGTCATTTACGTCCTGGTAGCCTATATCCTCGGCACAGCCCTTGAGGATGGATTAAGCCGCAATCTGCTGATCAAAAAATAAAATATGTTTCATAGGCGCTCTGCACCCATGACCCAGCCGGTATTGCTGGGTCATGGGTGTCTGGACCGGGCGCCTATACTCGGTTAGCTCCGCTCCGCTAACTACGCTCCCGGATGAACCATTCACCACAAAGTCCCCGAAGCGAAGCAGAGCGGGATTCTCCATTCACCATTCACCATTCACCGAGGTTCCCATGTCTTTTACTCTCACCCTCGCCCGTACAGCCGTCAAAGAACACCTGGTCGATCACAACAATCTCACCTGGTCCAACAACGCCATCGATGAGGCCCTCCGCTCCGCCCTGCGCGAGATCTCGCGTATCTGCGGCCAATCCCTCACCCTCGAAGGCCTGGATGGTGCCGCAGCCACCACCCTTGACCCCCTCGATGATCAAATCCTGGTTGATGGCGCCGTGGCCTACGCCCTCACGCAGCGCGCTTCGCGCCGCTTCGAAGAGGCCAGCCCCGAAAAAGAACTCCCGCCTGACTTCGCAGCCTACGCAACCGCTCGCATGCAGGTCTTTCACTCGCAATTGACCATCCTCGATCTGCGCGTTCGTGCTGCGGCTGCTCAGCAGCGGCTCGAAGATCTCCAAAAATCCACGGATACCCCCTACGATCAGTGGGAATGGGACGAAGGGAGCCTGTTCAAATGATCGAAATTGCCATCGGTGACGATCTCACCGGCTATAAAGTCCTCGAAGGCGCCAGCGTCGCGGTACCGTTCAAAAAGGCGACCGTAAACCTCACTTATGGGCCAGAACCCATCCTGGCAGAAGTCCTCGAAATCACCCTGTCAGGTACGTTCTCTCAAATCGCTGGCGCGCTGTCCGATCTCGAAGAAATCTCGCTCCGCTCGCTGGCCTATTCCGAGGGCCTTTATCCGGCCCCCGTTTACCTCCGGTTCCTCCGCACATCCGGGTTCGAATACTGGTATACACCGATCTCAAACATTCGCCTGGCCACGAACCCCGATGGCATCAAAACCCACCCCAAAGGCTCCCTCCTGGTTTACCTGCATTACACCAGGCCAAATTATTTTGACTGCATCCGCTCAGAACTCCCCCTGACCAGCAAGCTCGATACAAACAAATATGGTGGCTGCAGGGTCCGCAACCACACCGGCCCCGGCGCGGGTGATGGTAACTGGATATCCATCAATCCCGATCATTTTCAAACTGATCTGCCCACCCCCCTGCGGATGGAATTCACCTACTCGACAGTTGCCGGCCATTTTTCCGATCTGATCATCGGGTCGATCCGGCACCCCGCAGCCAAACCCGATACGCCCTACTTTGCCAATTCAGCAGATTTTGCAGGCGGCACCCTCACCGCTGACCCTACCGCCATCGCTGGCCAGTATCGGGCCCGATCCTGGACCGCAACACTCTGGACCTCGCTCTTTACCCACAATATCCCCCTGGCCAGCCTGGCAGATTTTAATTTTCATGCTTTCCAACCCATCCTGCACTTGCACAACATCAGCACTTACAACGATCTCTACCTCCGCTTTCACCTCCGCCAGGGGGCAGACGTGATGTATCTCTCAGACCCCGTTTATGTCGAACCCAACAGCGGTTATGTTCAATTCCCACCGATCACCTTGCCCCCCCGTGAATACTTGCGAGAGTTCGCACCCCAAACCATCACAGCAGCCATCTATGGCAAAAAATTGTCCGGCGCAACCTACTACCTGGATGCAGATCAAATCTTTTATTTTCCGGTCGATTATTCGGTCATGTTTCACGGTTATTCCGAAGTCGTGGCCACCGATGTACTCGTTTATTCCGGCCGGCGCGAGAGGTCCAACATTCGTAAGTTTCCCGCCAATTACGAGATCTCAAATCACGTTCGCCAGGGTGGGCCCCTCATGCTCTACCCCCGCCAGCACCAACGCTTTTTCTTTGTCATGGTGACGGCCCCCAACCGGCAAATCGTGATCGATCGGGCCGCGTCCATTCGCTTTTTTTATCGCAAAAGGATCAGGGTCCTTTGAACCTTCGTGCTGCTTTTCGCTATCGCAATACAAACGCCCAGCGGCTCTCACCCGTGCCCCTCACGGTCGACCGCCTGGCCTGGTCTGCCTTCGGCGGCCCCTATCAGGCTGATCTTTCCGGCCAGGCTGAATTTTCCGCCCTGTTCGATCTGTTCGAGTTCCTCCGCTCCCCTGTCACCATTTACGATCAAGAACAAGACCCGATCTGGTCCGGTTTTGTCAATCAAATCACCGTCCAGTTGGAGCAGACAGAAATCACCGTCAGGCTCGATCAGCTTTACAACCGCGTCAAAGTCAAATACTCGTTTATCTCGCCCGATAACAAGCTCGCAGAACCCTTAGAAACCGCCTGGTCAAATGATCTTTCTTCTCAGTCCGAGTATGGCATTCGTGAATTTGTGATCTTGCGTGATGGGATTGATGATGATTTTGCTTTATCCATTCGAGATACGTTCCTCCAGATCAAAGCCTGGCCAGAGAGCGTTTTATCCCACCGTTTATCCCCCGGTTATCCCCAGGTAAAAATCCAATGTTTGGGCTGGTTCCAAACCCTCGATTGGCAATCCTACGAAAACACCGATCAATTTTATGCCAACCACGGGCCAGGCCCTGGAACCTTCACCGTGGGCCATCAGTACGTTGATGAATTTTTCGTAACCCAAACCAATGCCAGGGTCGGGCAGCGCTTTGGCGTGTCGGGCATAGCCCACCGCATCAAATACGCTTATTTTCTTATGCATAAAGAAGGCAGTCCCAACACCATCACAGCCAGAATTTACACAAATTCCAGTGACACCCCCACCAGCACACTCTTAGGCACCTCAGTTGCCCTCAGTCATACCGCTTTCCCAAATCGTGGCTTTTCCTGGATCCGCTTTACTTTCGACCCTCCGGCCACCTTCACACCATCCACAACAATGTGGATCGTTTTGTTTCCCTCTGCTGTCAGCGACGTTAATTATTATGTCGTGCGGATTGATGAAGCAGCCAATTATTTTAGATCAGATCATTCAGCAAAATCATACAATGGCTCTACCTGGTCTTTTCTACCCAACCTCACAGCACCAGGCACCAGGCCAAATTTATTTTTTCGCGTGGTCGGCATCCAGGACACAGGTACCCAGCTTCAAGATATGGCCACCGCTGGCAATCAGTTCTTTACACGCGTTGAGGGCATTACATCAGGTGTCGAAACCTCACCCTATCGGGTGAATGGGTATTCCTGTCTCAAAGAGATCCACAACCTGATGAAGTTAGGGACGTCCAATCAAAGGCTGATTTTGGCCAGAGTTTCACACACTCGCCAGTTGGAATTTTACGAGCAGCCCAACCCCCGCACCCCCACCGCCTGGTTAGCTTCGGATGGGAAGTTTTACGATCGCAGAGGGACCCCGATCAAACCCTGCTCCCCTCCCGTTGGCCAATTTGCCCACCTTGCCGGAACGGCGCGGCTCAGCCCCGTATGGGATGCTCACAGGGTCCCTTCAACCTTTATCGAAAACGTGGTTTTCGATCCCCACAAACAACAGCTTAAAATCAATTCTTTTTAAGCCAGATCTACCGGTATCAAAATCCTTAAAATTACGTTATGATTGATGTGCCAAACCGAGGCCCGGTATTATTGGCCATAATAACATTGAGGGAGCAAAGGACGATGCCAAGAGGAACGTACTATTTTCCAGATGGATTTTTGTGGGGGACGGCCACCGCCGCGCACCAGGTTGAGGGGCGGAATCAGAACAACACCTGGTACGCCTGGGAGCAGGAAGAAGGTCGGATTGCTGAAGGCCACCAATCCGGACTGGCCTGTGACTGGTGGGGTGGCCGTTGGCGGGAGGACTTTGACCGTGCAGCCAAAACCGGTCAAAACGCACACCGCCTGTCCATTGCCTGGAGCCGTATCCAGCCCGCACCGGACCGCTGGGATGAATCCGCACTGGATCGCTATCGGGAAATGCTGATCGGATTACGCGAGCGAAAACTTATCCCCATGGTCACACTGCATCACTTCAGCGAACCTCTTTGGGTGGCAGAAATGGGAGGGTGGGAGAATGAAGACGTCCCGGAATTATTCGGCAGATTTGTCGAAAAAGCAGTGGATGCGTTGATGCCCTATTGCGACCTGTGGGTGACGATCAATGAGCCGAACGTCTTTGCGTTCAGTGCGTATGTCGATGGAGTCTTTCCACCCGGTAAAAAGGACCTCAAAGTGGCGTTAATCGTTCTGCAAAACCTTGTGCGAGCCCATGCGCGAGCTTACCATATCATCCATGATCGCCAACCGCAGGCCAGGGTAGGCATCGCTGCCCATTATCGTGGGTTTAAACCGGCTACATGGCTGCCGCCAGATCGCTGGATCGCTAACGTTTTCCATACCCTGTTCAACGATCTGTTTCCTAGAACGTTGCATGATGGGGTGTTCAATACGATTTATAAACGCTACCGCATCCCTGAAGCAGCCGGCACACAGGATTTTTTAGGATTAAATTACTATACCAGTGATCTTGTGCGATTTGACCTGTTGGCGCCATCCAAAGTGTTTGCCCACCGCACTTATCCGGAAGATGCTTTACTGAGCGAATCGGGATTTATCGCACATCAGCCTTCCGGGATGATGGCATGTGTAAAATGGGGGGGGCAGTATGGCTTGCCTCTAATCGTCACAGAAAATGGGGTTGAAGACTCGGACGATACCCTTCGGCCACGTTACATTCTTGAGCATTTGCATGCCCTGTGGCAGATCATGAATGGCAATTACCGGGTTGAGGGATATTTCCACTGGTCGCTGGTTGATAACTTTGAGTGGGAGCGGGGCTGGACACAGCGCTTCGGATTATGGGGTCTGGATGTAGAAACCCAGGCGCGGATCAGACGGCCCAGCGCGGATATGTTTGCCGAGATCTGCCGGAAAAACGGGATTTCGACCGCCATTGTTGAAAAGTATGCCCCTGAAGCATTGCAGGTGTTGTTTCCCTGACCTGGCATGGACCTTGCATTCAAGTATTTATAATTTAATAAAACACCTAATTTTAAAAATGGAGACTGTAATCTGGCTTTAAGGTTTTAAAGCCTGTTGTTGTGTACAATAAATTCGCAGGGATATATTACAGGTTTGTTATGATTAATGTTACGAAACCGCAATAGTTCCCGAAAATGAAGTTTATTTTGTAAATAATCGCAGGTTTACATGACCGTTTCATAGCGG
>SKPR01000168.1 GCA_007119455.1 Candidatus Brevefilum sp.
GGGCGAAAATATCGAAATCATCATTTAAAAAGAACATTATCTAAAAGGACGACTATGGATTTAGGATTAACTGGAAAAATCGCCCTGCTGACCGGCGCAAGCCGCGGCCTGGGTCTTGCTACCGCCCAGGCACTTGCCAAAGAAGGTACCCGCCTGGCGATTAACAGCCGCAGCGAAGAACACCTGGCTGAAGCCCGGACGCAGCTCGAAGCCACCGGCGCAGAAGTGATCACCCTTCCCGGTGATGTCACCCAGCCTGGCACGCCCAAGAAACTGGTTGATGCGACTGTCGAAGCCTTTGGCGGGTTGGATCTCCTGTTTACCAACGCCGGCGGGCCACCGCCCTCGGCCTTTGAAGAAATTGAAGAGGAAACCTGGGGCCAGGCAATTGATCTTTCCTTCATGAGCCATGTCCGGCTGATCCGGGCAGCCCTGCCGTTTCTTCGAAAATCTGACTCACCTTCAGTATTGACGGTAACCTCCATCTCGATCAAACAGCCCATCCCCAACCTGGTGCTTTCCAACAGCATCCGGGCGGCCACAGCCGGACTGACCAAGACTCTGGCCCTCGAGTTGGGACCTGATGGGATCCGCTTCAACTCCATCCTGCCCTCATGGACCCACACCCAGCGGATTGAGGAATTACTGGCCGACCGGGCCGCGCGCAGGGGCACCACCGTTGAAGAGGAAATCGAGGCCCAAAATGAACTCAGCCCCCTGGGACGGATCGGCACCCCCGAAGAGTTCGCCAACGCAGCCGCTTTTCTACTCTCGCCGGCCGCATCCTACATCACCGGGGTCATGCTCAATGTCGACGGCGGAACGTATAAAGGCCTATTTTGATAATGACCGTTAATCAACGTAATACCCTTCAGAGGGAGATTGAACGCATCCTGCCGACAGTGGTCAAACCCGGCCGCTATGTGGGCGGTGAGCTTAACCAGGTGGTCAAGCCCTGGGACTCCGTCAAGACCCATATCGCCCTGGTTTTTCCGGATATCTACGATTTAGGCCAATCCAACCTGGGCCTGGCGATTCTGTATGACATCCTTAACCAGCGGTCTGATGTGGCAGCAGAGCGCAGCTTTGCACCCTGGGTTGACATGGAAGCCGCCCTGCGTGAAGCCGGGATCCCCCTGTTCAGCCTGGAGAGCCAACGCCCTCTATCCGAGTTTGAGATCCTGGGTGTCAGCCTGCCCTACGAAACGCTGTATACCAATTTTCTCAACATCCTGGACCTGGCCGGCATCCCGCTATTCAATGATGACCGGTCGGACAACCAACCTCTGATCCTTGCCGGTGGCCAGGCCGTCTATAACCCCGAGCCTGTGGCATCCTTTGTGGACGCCTTCGTGATTGGTGAAGGTGAAGAGGCCATTCAAGATGTTGTAGACGTCCACCAGGCCTGGCAGACATCTGGCCGTTCGCGACAGGATCTGCTGATCCGCCTGGCCCGGATCCCAGGTATCTATGTCCCATCCCTTTATGCGGTAGACTACCATCCTGATGGAACAATCAATAACGTGACAACCACCCATCCTGCGGCTCAACTGCCGGTTGATAAACGCATCATGGCCGAACTTCCGCCCCCATTGACCCGGTTCCTGGTTCCAAATATCGAGATCGTACAGGAACGCGTCAGCGTTGAGATCATGCGCGGTTGCACCCGCGGTTGCCGTTTCTGCCATGCCGGAATGGTTAACCGCCCAATCCGAGAGCGTCCGGTTAAGCAGGTACTGGAAGCCCTCCAGGAAGGCCTCAATCAAACCGGATATGAAGAGGTCAGCCTGCTATCCCTCTCATCATCCGATTACTCACACATCATCCCCCTGATCGAGGGACTGCAGTGCCTGTTGACTGAACGCCAGGTCAATATCACCCTGCCGTCGTTGAGAATCGAATCCTTTTCTGAAGAATTGATGGATGTGCTTCAGGACCTCTCTCCGGGTGGCGGTTTCACTCTGGCCCCCGAGGCAGGGTCAGAACGCCTGCGTGATTCCATCAACAAGCCCCTCAGCGATGCAGAATTTATGGATACTGTCCGGTCCATCTTCGAGCACGGCTGGAAATCTATCAAACTGTATTTCATGATCGGCCATCCCCAGGAGACTTTTGAAGATGTCCGGGCAATTGCCGAGCTCTGCCGGGCAGCCTTACAGGAAGGGCGCCGCTTTATTGGCGGCCGAGCCAAAATCCATGCCGGGATCAGCACCTTCATCCCCAAACCTCACACACCCTTCCAATGGTCAACCTTTGACGAAACCCAGGTCATTGAAGAGAAACTCTCCCTTTTGCGTGACGCCTTGCGAGGCGCCAAGGTCAAAATGACCTGGAATGACCCCCAGGCTTCGCTGCTTGAAGCCTGGCTCTCCCGGGGTGATCGGCGGATGTCAGCCGTGATCCACCAGGCCTGGAAAAATGGCGCCCGCTTCGACGCTTGGGGCGATCAGTTCCAAATTGAACCATGGCAAAGGGCCTTTCAGCAGGTTGGACTGGACCCTGAATTCTACAGCCACCGCGAACGTGACCTGAATGAAACCCTCCCCTGGGATCATATCAATGCCGGTGTCAAAAAAGCCCTTCTCCAGCGCGATTACCAATGGAGCCAGATGGGTAAAGTCAGGCCAGATTGCAGACAACAATGTTACAGTTGTGGGATCCTGAATACCTTCAGCGAATTACGCCTTGCCAAACCCACCGGTGGATGGAAGTGCCCCTGAAATGAATCAACAGGAGCAAATCACCCGTGTCCGTGTACAATACACCAAAGGCCATAGCTTGCGCTTCACCGGTCATCTGGATCTGCAGCGCTTGTGGGAACGGCTTTTGCGCCGTAGCGGGCTTCCCGTGCGTTATTCCCAGGGTTATCATCCCCGGGCGCGGTTAAACCTGGCCTCAGCCTTGCCGCTGGGGTTCGTCAGCGATAAAGAGCTGCTCGATTTTTGGATGAACGAACCCAGGTCGGTTGATGAAATTCAAGCCCGACTTGCTGACTCCGCGCCACCCGGCCTGTTAATTAAAGCAGTCGATCTCGTTCCCCTTCAGGAGGATTCACTCCAATCGCAGATGCATGCCAGTTGTTTTAAGGTTTCCTTCTACCAAGCCCAGGATCGAGATGCTTTAATTCAGAAAATCAACGATTTGCTGATGCAGGATAAACTTATCCGTACCCGCCGAAAAAAGACCTACGATCTGCGGCCATTAATCCTCGACCTTGCGGCCACACCACAGCCGGGTGAAGACATCCAAATTAGCATGAAACTATTAGCCGAACCCGGCGCAACCGGACGGCCAGATGAAGTGCTTGATGCGCTCGGTTTTGATGTCAGCGATTATCTTGTACGTCGTACTGAGCTCATCCTCGTAAAAAGCTGAATAAACCAGCTGTTTATTTCCGATCACCCCTCCAGTAAAATTAATACAATAAATGTAACTACCCAGGCCATTCTGCGGCTGAAGGCTGGGGTCCCATTGTCCCATGCATGCTGAGTAGTTACTAAGAAATAATCAAAAGGAGAACACCCATGGACATTTGGGGCTTGCTGGCATCCATTGCAATCAGTTTTCTAATGGCATTCATTTTTGCATATTTCCTTTTTTGGATTGACCGCTATCAGAAGGAACCTTTTGCTCTCCTCGGGGGTGTTTTCCTATGGGGCGCGATTGTTGCAGCCGGAACCGCCTTTGTTGTGAACACGCTGGTCGGTTTAGGGGTGATGGTCGTCACTGAATCCGAAACGGCAACCCAAATAGCAACCGCCACTCTGGTAGCGCCTTTCGTTGAAGAAATATTGAAAGCCCTCGCAATATTTCTAGTATTCGTTGTGTTCACGAAAAATTTTAATTCTGCCATGGATGGCTTGATTTATGCGTGTGTAGCTGCTGCTGGTTTTGCGGCCAGTGAAAATGCATTTTATATTTACACCACTGGTTTTCTAGAAGAAGGCTGGCAGGGATTTATTGCCCTATCCTTAATCCGGATAGTCTTTATTGGCTGGTTGCATCCGTTTCTGAGCGCATTTGTCGGTATTGGACTGGCGGTAACCCGCAATACCCAAAAGCAAAAAACTAGAATTATTGCACCAGCCATCGGATTAGGTTTGGCCATTCTCCTGCATGCTGCTCATAACTTCTTTGCTGTTGTTTTACCAGCCATGAGCTTTTATATTTTTGGTTGGCTGCTAATGCTCTTCTTGATTGTTCGGGTTATGAAGATGGAAGACAATCGAATCGCCAGCTACCTGGAGGAAGAAGAAGAAGAAGGTCTCATCACCACACCACAATTTCTGACCACCTCCTCGGCTGGAAAATTCTTCATGGCCCGCCTTAAAGGGATTTTCAGTGGCCGTTATCGTAAAGCAACCCGGTTTTACCGGACTGCTGCAGAACTGGCGCTTCAAAAAAGCCTGCGTGATCGCCTGGAAGAAGATGTAACCAGCAAGGAAAATATTAAATCCCTGCGTGAAAAAGTCAAGTCGCTCTCTGATGAGGTACCTGCCTGAATTAAACTTTTTGGGTATAATAGTTTTGCTCGTGGGTCAATAACCCCTTGCATGTTCCCGTGGCCTAATGGATAAGGCGGCGGCCTCCGGAGCCGTAAATGTGAGTTCGAATCTCACCGGGAATATTTTTATTTAACCCCCGCATCGTGTAAAATTTTAAATACAAACCGTTCAACTATCAAAAGGCAATCTTCATGGCTGAAAAAGATCTCAACGCCGAATATGAATCCTTAAAAGAGGAAATCCAGTATCACAATTATCGTTATCACGTCCTGAACGACCCTGTGATCAGTGATTATGAATTTGACCAGAAGCTTAAGCGACTCAAGGAGATTGAACAGGAACATCCTGAATGGGTTACACCGGATTCTCCTACCCAAAGGGCTGGGGCAGAACCCCTCGATCGCTTTGAAAAGGTCAATCACCCTGCGCCGATTCTCAGCCTGGCTAATGCTTTTGATGCCCAGGATATTCATGACTGGTACGATCGCGTCGCCAGGTTGGACAAGCGGGTACATCAAGCAGATTTCACCGTGGAACCCAAATTGGATGGGCTGACGGTTGTGCTCCATTACCAGGATGGTCTCTTTGACCGGGGGGCTACGCGTGGTAACGGTGAAGTTGGTGAGGATATTACAGAAAACTTACGGACAATCCATGCCCTCCCGCTGCGCATTCCTGTCACCAAAGATGGCCCGGATGTGCCCGACACCTTCGTTGTGCGCGGTGAAGCCTTGATCAACAAAGAAGATTTTAATAAATTAAACAAACGGCTCGAAGAAGAGGGCAAAAAAACCTATTTAAACCCTCGCAACACTGCCGCCGGTTCACTCCGCCAGCTCAATTCACAGATCACAGCACAACGTCCCCTGACACTGCTGGTATATGCCATCGTCCATCACGAAAATGGAGAAATCCCAGGGACACAGTGGGAGACCCTGAACTACCTCAAGGAGCTTGGGTTTCCTGTTTCAGATGCCTCACAACATTGCGCAACTCTGGAAGAGGCCATTGAGGTTTGTTTGAATACAGAACCCGATGCCTTCCCTTACGAAGTCGATGGCATGGTAATCAAGATCAACGATCTCGTCCTTGCCGATGATCTGGGCGTTGTTGGCAAAGACCCGAGAGGTGCGATTGCCTATAAATTCCCTGCAGAAAAGGTCACCACAAAACTTAAAGATATTGGGGTCAATGTCGGCCGCACCGGGGTGATCACCCCCTATGCCATCCTGGAACCAGTCGAAATCAGCGGCGTTGTCGTCAAGCAGGCTACACTGCACAATTTTGATTTCATCGAAGAAAAAGATATCCGGATTGGCGACCGGGTGCTGGTCAAACGCGCTGGCGAGGTCATTCCCTATGTGATCGGCCCAATTGAAAACGTCCGCAACGGGGATGAAGAGATATATGCCCCACCTGAAAACTGTCCTTCCTGCGGTGAGCCAATTGTCAATCCGGAAGGCGAGGTCGCGTATTTTTGCACCAATAACGCCTGTCCGGCTCAGCTCATCCGCAACCTGGAGCACTTTGTCTCCCAGGGGGCCATGGACATCGTCGGTCTGGGGATCAACAC
>SKPR01000029.1 GCA_007119455.1 Candidatus Brevefilum sp.
GCACCATTATTCAGCGCCAGTCCTTCCTTAGCTCCGAGCACGATTCGGTCAATTCCCGCACTGGCCATGGCAGTTTTACCGGATACAACCTGCCCTTCAAATCTGGCCAATCCAGATTCCTCATCCAGGTCGTCTGCGTCTGTCGAAAAAACCAGCGCCAGATGAGATAAGAGACTGAGGTCACCCGATGAACCCAGCGAACCCTGTGATGGGACGATGGGGGTGACACGTTTATTAAGTAAAGCCAGCAATGTTTCAACAATTTCCACCCGGACGCCAGAATATCCTTTGGCCAGGGTATTCGCCCGCACAAGAATCGCTGCCCTGACTACGTCTTCATCCAGGGGAGGCCCGGTGGCTACAGCATGGCTCAAGATTAAATTTCGGTTTAATTTCGCAGTATCTTTGGTTGAAATCCGGTGTTCGGCAAAAACGCCAAATCCGGTGTTAATCCCGTAAACTGGCTCCCCCTTTTTGACAATATCTGCCACCCAGTTCTGTGCGCGTGCGATCTGCACATGAGCTTCAGCACTTAATTCAACCCGGACCCCGTGCCGGGCAACGGCATTAATTTCATCAATCGTTAAATGATTTCCATCAATCGTGATCAGATCCATGAACGCATCCTGACTTAAAATACCAACAAACCCATCAGAACTGCCACCAGGGGAACAGAAATATTATCAATATCCCTGAAAGGAAGCGATTCAACCAGGGTTGTGGCCATAGCAACAGCGGAGACGGGCAATAAATAATCGCTGATGGTGCCATTGAAATAACCTGCAGAGACGAAAATCCACAATACCAATATGGCCAGCAGCCATCCTCCCACCAACATGGTGATTGAACCAGCCAGAGTCTTCTTCGGTGACCATGGCAAACGGACTCCTCCAACCCGCTTTCCAATAATATCTGCAAGGCCATCTCCGCCACACAGGACCATTAATGCGACCATACCGATGGGTGAATTGCGCCAGAAGGCGATTGTCAACCCGATAAAGGCGATCCCATAAAAGAGCGGCCCCCGCAGTATCTCACGGCGATCGCCAGAGCGAGACATCGCTTCGACAGCAGCCGGGTCCTTAATAACACCCGTGCCAACCAGAGTAAACTGGATCGTTATGCCCAGGGGAACAAGGGCAGCCAAAAATGGCGCATTGTTTGATTGGTTGAAAAATAACCAGCATAAAACAAATATTGGTCCTGTTCCGATGTGAATGATCTTCCGACTGATCACACTGCTGATCCAGCCTTTATGAGCAAAAAAATCATTGATGCGCAGCCAGCTCAAAGCAATCATCAAGGTTATTACCAGGGCAATCAGGTTGGAATTTAACAATGAATATTCTCCTTGTTTTCAATTTTGCCAGGCTTAAACATCTTTGCCTTTACGGCGTTGATCCATAGCTCGTTCGACATCACGCGCCATATCGCGCTTTTTAATCGACTGGCGTTTGTCAAACTGGCGCTTTCCTTTAGCAAGCGCAATTTCTAACTTGGCTAGGCCATCCCGCAGGTAGAGTCTGATGGGAACGATCGTCATCCCTTTAAGCCGAACGCCATCCCACAGTGTTTTGATCTCTCGCTTATGAAGTAAGAGTCGCCTTTCACGTTCAGGATCATGATTGAAGACACTGGCCTGATCATAAGGTGCAATATGCGCGCCCACCAACCAGGCCTGACGTCCATTGGTTCTGACATAAGACTCCGACAGGGATACCTGGCCTGCTCTGATGGATTTAATTTCTGTGCCCTTTAATTCAATCCCGGCTTCAAAGATCTCGTGGAGCTCATATTCAAATTTCGCTTTTCGATTGCGTGCAATAATTTTTTTACCGTTCATAGACCCTTATTTTAACACAGACTGTACGACCTCAGAACCAGGTGTGTGTTTGAAATTTGCTTGAGATGTTACTGGATTCATTTTTTTGATTACTAAGGTACATAATTACCCGTTCGCGATATTTTTACGTTGAAGATTATTGTTCAAAAACCAGCTTTAGTTCAATTATTCTTTGGCAGCTCTTTTAAAGTCTCAGCACCAGATTGGTTCTATATGATTAAACCCGGGTCACAGAAAATAATGATCTGAACTGAAAGGTATAATAATAGAGGACGTTAATTTTAATCGACAGGGAGAATGCTCAAAATGGATATTACCTTGGCATTAGGTGGTGGGGGTGTACGGGGGGTAGCCCATATCGGTGTGCTGCGCACACTTGAAGCACATGGATTTACGATCAAAGCCATAGCTGGCACAAGCGCTGGTGGACTTGTCGGTGCGGTCTATGCAGCAGGATTCAGTACTGAAAAAATGGAAGCTACCGTCAGAGAATTGGAAAAAAGCCGTTCTTTTGACCGGCATGCAGACGATAATCCCTCACTATTGGGTCTCTCACAAATCACTGGAATTTTAACTGAATTACTGGCTGACCGGACCTTCAATGAATTAAAGATCCCATTTGCGGCCACGGCAGTCAGTTTACAATCTGGTAAACTGATTATTCTTCATAAAGGAAAAGTTATCGATGCGGTTCTGGCCACGATCGCGATTCCAGGGGTTTTTCCAAGCCAGGATATTGGTGGCCGTGTACTGGTTGATGGCGGGGTGTTAGATCCTGTGCCGGTACAGGTTGCCCGCTGGATGCGTCCAGATTTGCCCGTTGTCGCCGTTATGTTACATCAATTGCCTGAGGGCTGCTCGATGGAAGATATATCAATGCCACTGCCCATTCCAGGTCCCTCTTCAATTGTTGAACGGTTGACTCAATTACGCCCTGTTCAGGCTTTTAAAATCTTTTCAAGGTCAATCGAAATTACAAGCAAACATTTAACCGAATTATCCATGCAAATTTATCAACCTGAAGTTATTATCGCTCCCTGTGTGGGCCATATTGGTGTACTGCAGAGCATAGATCCCGGAGAAATTATCCAAACAGGTATTGAAGCTACCGAAGATACCCTCAGCAAAATTGAAGCTGAAGCTAACTGGATGAAAAAAATCCAGAGAAGGGTAAAGCATCGGGTAAAACCAATTACGTATCCTGATCATTGGGCCGAAATAGGGCCATAGTGTTTTGAACATAAATTAACCAGGAAATTGGTGCTGAAATACAGCCACTTTTGACGGAAAAGAAACGATGGTTCAAGATAAGCATTTTACACAAATAGAATTGGATGGATGGCCTTTTAAAATAAAACAACCCGAAGGTGAAGTCAATCCAAAACGGGTCATGCTCCTCCTGCACGGGCACCGGGGCAATGAAAAAGCCATGTGGATTCTCACCAACCCCCTACCTAAGGGATATACACTGCTGGCACCCCGGGCTCCGGTAAAAATTGATGAAGGAGAATATAGCTGGCATCAAATTGAACCGAATTGGCCGGATATCGCAACCTATGAAGAGCTCATTGATCAATTATTATCAAGGGTGGACAGCTGGTTTGACCATCAAGGCCTTTCCGTTGAAAAATTCGATGTCATGGGCTTCAGCCAGGGGGCTGCTATGGCTTATGCCATGGCAATCGTTAAACCGGGAAGAACAGGTAAAGTTGCTGCGCTGGCTGGTTTCATTCCCCAATCATGGCGTGATTCACTGACAGAGGATGCTCTTTCAGGTAAATCTTTTTTCATCGCTCATGGTTCACAGGACGAAATCATACCCATCCATAAAGCACGCCAAACTTCGGAATGGTTAGAAGAAAAAGGCGCCCAGGTGAACTTCTGCGAAGCGGACACCGGTCACAAGTTAAGTGCAAATTGTTTTAATGGCTTGGGAGAGTTCTTTTTTAACGACCGCTAATCAGGGCAATTACACCTAAGAAGGCACCCATTGCGCCTAATCCCACGATGATCAAACCCATGGGAACCCCAGCAACGACAGCAGCACCTGCATCCGCTTCATACGTCGGGATTTCTAAAGGGGCTGGTTCTGTAAACGTCGGCAACCTTGTTGCATCAGGTGTAATCAGGAACTGCGCTGCCAGGGTTGGATCAACTGTTTGGGTTACATTAGGTGTGGAAGTAGGAGGCGGTTCAACAAATGGTAAAGGACCCCCGAATAAGGTCACAATATTGCCATAAACCCATCCCGTACTACCTGGCGCTCCCGGGTATTCAATTTGAATCCAGTCGCCATATTGGCCGATGGCATTGGCTTCCTGGTTGATCAAGAGTATGCCCACACGTTCCGTCAATGCACTTGGGCCTGATCGTACATTAATCTGCTGGTCGGTCGCTGCTATGGCATTGACCATGACATAAGCGCCACGGGGGGTGCTGGTAACCGTCGGAATCACACCCGTGGGCTGCTGGGCAAGGACACCCATCTCTACCGGGCTGATTACCCAAAAACTGATCAGTAAAATTATGAAAAACAAGAAAATGATCGGATGTCTCCACCGATTATTCATTGTAAAGCTCCATTAGGCTAAAAACCATCAAGTATTGGGATTATAATCCATCATGAATGAATATGAAAGCCCGTAAATACCTTTGAAGGTTGATTTACAGGAAGGTCTCTTCATGCCCAATCCACGCATCTATCATGGCAATCTGGATCCCAGCGATTTTGCTCGGGATCTATCAGCACATTTTAATCGCGGCAGCTATCAGGTGCAACAAATCGGTCGAGACCCGAAAATCGCCATTCAAATTGCCACCCATCAGTTTTCAAGGTCGGGTGGCCGAACGGCCCTGACCATTACAATCCACAAGCTGGAAGATGCTGTGTCCATCCAGGTCGGTGAGCAGGCCTGGTTGGGTGTCGCTGCCAGCCTGGGACTGACAGCCCTGGGTGCCCTGCGCAATCCGTTTTCACTCATCGGAAGGCTGGATGACATCGCCCAGGATATTGAATCATTGCAATTGAATGAAGAAGTCTGGAAGGTGATCGAACGCACAGCACGGCAACATGGCGCAGGACAAGAACTGTCGGATCGATTAAGACGGTACGTCTGCCCTTACTGCCAAACGGCCAACCCCACAGGAGAAAGCAGATGCATCGCATGTGGTGCGCCACTGGGAGACATTCAGCCACAAACCTGCACACGCTGTGGTTTTGTTGTGAAAACCTACGAAATCAGATGTCCAAACTGTAAGAATAGACTACAACCTGGATAATTTATAACGATTATCCTGAAATTCAATCCATCAACCGGACTGAATGATATCGTTTAATGGTATTTCAGTATCTCAGCTTACATCGTCCGATAAAGGAATTTCCAACCCGGATTAACTCAAATCCTCAGATTGAAACACTTCTTCAACCCATAAGGAATATCAGCAATTCTCTAATGGTTTAATAAGATAGAGGCATAGGTCATCATCCAAGACCACCTGCTCCCCATATTGGAGATGATGTCCTCTGTAATACACTCCCCGGCCATCCGGTATGTATCCCCGCCTGGCATACAGCGCTTGTGCTGGACCGTAATCTGAATGTAAGCAGACACCTAAGCCAGCTTTTGGTGCTTTTTCAACAATACGTTTTTCAGCTTCTTCCATCAGACGGTTGGCGATGCCCATCCTGCAAAATTTGATTAAGACATTGAGATCTACAATTTCCGGTATATTAAATTCACAAAAAGGTGGATAGTTTGATATCCAGACGATTGTCAGATAACCGGCAAATGCTCCATCGAATATCGCAACTAAAACAATACGTTGATGGTCAAGTTGCTCTTTCCAATACCGGCGAAATTGACCTTCAGGTTTCTCCCAACCTTGAGCGGTAAATGATCGGGCAATAACCGCGCAATCTTTTTCGACCATTTCACGAATCATCAACATCTTCATATACACTGATTGGCTGAGAAGGTATCGTCTAAAAGTCTTTAAGTGGCCAGATCAGATCCTTCGCCAGGCACGATTATCATTCTGCATGAAAAAATCGGCCCCATGGGGTCCCTGAGTGCCAGCTTCATAAATAGGGAGGTTCTTCAGCGCTTGCTCATCCCAGGCATCAATGATTCCCTGGGTCAATCGCCAGGCTTCTTCAACTTCATCACTACGCGTGAACAAGGTCGCATCACCTATCAAGGAATCCAGAAGCAA
>SKPR01000071.1 GCA_007119455.1 Candidatus Brevefilum sp.
CGAAGTCCCTGGTAAAGGGGTTCAGCAGGTCCCCACACCTCGTAAACGCAGGTGGTTTGCAGGTTGTCTTATCGCCGGGATTTTTCTGCTTCTTTTGGTTCTGGCCGTTTACTTTGGAATCCAAAGGTGGTCGCCAGATATTAATCAACCCACGGATATACCAACTGTCGTGACTGAGCCCCCCTTGATTGAATTGTTCCTGACTGAAGAGGTGCCAATAACGCCGACCATGACCCAAACAGCAACACTAGAAATGTTGGCTCCCAGGCCAACGAGAACGCCGTGGCCGACGCACACATCAGCGCCATGATGGAGAAGGGTAATAAATCCGTGCTTATCAATCCGATAAGAAACACGGGTGACCAGGATTTGGGTAAAATGAGAGGGAGTAATGGATAAACATAAACCAACACAGATACTGCCTGAAGAATATTCAGAGATTGCGAAGTTTGACCTTGATGATCATCCTGGCCTGGCCATGATCCTCAACCTGGTTGGCGTTGGGGTATTGTTTGGCGTGGCCTGGCTGCTGATGGAGAGTCTGGTGTTATTGCGGCCGGAGTATCTTGCCACGGAAAATATTCTGATCATAACCGGGATGCGGGAGTTCTGGAGAAATGTTTTAATCCTGGTGATTTCCCTGGGTTTGATGATTATCCTGAACGAAGGCGGGCGGTGGTTGATGTATTGGGCAATCACTCACCAGAGGCCGAAAATTGGTTTTAAAGGTTTTTATACTTATGCTGCAGCACCGGAATGGTATCTTCCAAAATGGGCTTATCTACTTATCCGTCTGGCCCCCACCACCGGAATAACGCTATTCGGACTGGCTGTGGTACCCCTTGTGCCATTGAACCTGATACCGGGTGTGTTATTGTTGGTCTCGCTTAATCTTGCCAGCGCCACCAGCGATCTCTATATCGTTTACTGGTTATCCAGGGTTCCTAAAGATATCCTGATCAGGGATTACGGTGATGGCGTGCGTGTTTACCACGATGATCACCAGCCTCTGGAAGTATCTGTTCAACCATGAAATCAGTGAAACCGACCCAAGAATTGCCTGAAGGCTATGGATTTCTGAAAGATTTGAATTTGGCCAAAAACCAGCAACTCATGACCAAACTCAGCATAGCCAGCCTGGTCCTTTTTGTGTTTTTTGGTCTGCTGTTTCTTGGATTGCTGGCTGTCTTACGTGAAGATTTTTCCTTTGGAATGCAATTCTCTTTTAATGTGGAGAATTTATGGACGATTATCGTTCCTTTGTTGGTTTTGGTGGCAATAATCTTTGGAATGGTCGTTCTTCATGAGGCCGTTCATGGTTTGTTTTTCTGGTTGTTTACAGGCGGGCACGTTCAATTTGGCTTCAAAGGCCCATATGCTTATGCGGCAGCACCGGATTGGTACATCCCAAAATTACCCTATTTAATCGTCAGCCTGGCACCGTTGGTGGTGATATCGATAGCTGGGATGATTGCCTTATTATTATTGCCGGAAAGCTGGATTTTTCCAGTTTTATTGCTCATCACCATGAACGCTTCCGGGGCGGCAGGGGATATGTATGCTTTTTACTGGGTGTTGCAGTTACCTGATAGGGCCCTGATCCGGGATTTTGGGGAAAGAATGCGGGTTTTTACACCTCAGAGTGAAGGCTCATCAGACCAATAACAAATTCCCCTTAATTCAGTCTGATCTGTGTAAGCGTTAGCTCACCTGATTGAGATTCAACTAATCCGGAGTCGGTGTTTTACCCGTAACGTCCCTCAATATACCGCTGGGTTCTTTCATCTTTAGGCCTGGTGAACAGGTCCTTCCCTGAGCCATATTCGATCAGTTCACCCTGGAGGATAAAAGCCGCCATGTCTGCCGTCCGGGCAGCCTGCTGGATGGAATGGGGAACCAGCACGATGGTGTAATCTTTCTTCAAATCTTGCAAGGAGTTTTCAACTTTAAGTGTGGAGATGGGGTCCAACCCGGACGTGGGCTCATCCAGCAGGATCACATCCGGTTGCTGGATCAGACTGCGTGCCAGGCAAAGGCGCTGTTGCTGACCACCTGAAAGTGAGGCGGCGGGTTCATCCAGCCTGTCTTTCACCTCCTCCCACAGGGCAGCCTGAACCAGGCTGCGTTCAACGCTCTCCTCAATCATATCCCGGTCACGGATACCCGCCAGTTCAAAACCATAGGTCAGGTTGCGCTTGATGCTGAAGGGCAGAACGACCGGCCGGGCAAAAACCATCCCCACACGCCGGCGAAGAGTGATTGTGTCCAGTTTCTTGTCCAGCACATCGGTTTGATCAAGAAAAATCCGGCCTTTCACCTTTTTAACATCTGCCAGATCGTTCAATCGGTTGATGCTGCGGAGCAGGGTCGATTTCCCGCCGCCAGCCGGACCGAATAAAACGGTTAAAGTCTTGGCAGGAATGGCCAGGTTTATGTGCCTGAGGGATTCATTCCCGTCGGAATATTCCAGTGAAAAATCTTCAATACGGATTTTATCCATCGGTCACCATTGCCGCCTGGCTCGGGCCCTCGAGCGGATGATTGAAGCGATCACGTTCATGCCCAAGACGAAAACCAGCAAGACCAGGGCTGTACCAAACTGAATTCGAACCGGCATGCCCGGTACCTGGGTTGATATAACGAATAGATGGTAAGGAAGGGCCATGGTGGGATCAACCGGTGAGGAAGGTAAGCTGGGAAGGAAGAAAGCAGCTCCGGTGAACATGATGGGGGCTGTCTCTCCAGCAGCCCGTTCCAGGCCCAGGATTATACCGGTGAGGATGCCTGGCAGGGCCTCTGGCAGCACAATCTTGCGGATCGTTTGCCAGCGGGTGCCACCCAGTGAAACGCTGACCACCCGGAAAGATTGGGGGACAGCGCGTAAGGCTTCCTCTGCTGTGCTGATGATGACCGGCAGAGTCATGATCGCCAGGGTCATGGAAGCCGCCACAATGCTGGTCCCAAAGCCGAGGAAAAGCACGAACAAGCCCAATCCAAACAGGCCATAAACGACTGAAGGAATCCCGGAAAGGTTGGTGATGGCAATTCGTACGATCCGCGTCATCTGGTTGTTGGGCGCATATTCCGATAGATAGATCGCGGCCCCGAGGCCAAGGGGGACGGCCAAAATGGCTGTGCCGATGGTTAAATAAAAGGTGCCGATGATGGCTGGCATGATCCCCCCGGCACGCATCCCATCACGGGGTGCACTGAAAATGAATTCGAAGGATATCGCCCCTGCGCCCATACTGGTGATGTAGATCACAACCAGCACGATGATCAGAACGGTTAAACTGGCAACCAAGGTCATCCCGCTGAATGCCAGTTTTTGATAAATCAATCGTTTTTGAGATGATTGCTTCATGAGAGAATCCGATCGGAGCGTTTGTTGGAACGAAAAACAAGAGCCGATGCCGTAATGTTAACAATCAGAGAAATAATAAACAGGACAACGCCAATCAGGAACAACATGTGATAATGGACGCTGCCTTTGGCGACCTCGCCCATTTCGGCCGCGATGGTGGCTGTCATCGTGCGGGTTGGTAAGAATAATGAACTCAGCCCACGTACGATCACAGGGGCATTACCAGTGACCATCATCACGGTCATGGTTTCGCCGATGGCGCGACCTATGCCGAGCATGATGCCGGTCAAAACACCGGAACGGGCAGCGGGGAGGGTGACACGCCAGATGGTCTGCCAGCGGGTCGCCCCGATGGCCAGGGCCGCATCACGGTAAGAACGGGGTACGCCATCCAGGGCGTCTTCAGCCACCGAGACGATGGTGGGAATGGCAATCGCCCCAAGCAGGATCGAACCAGTCAGGGCTGTCAGTCCGGTGGGTAAATCCAATAGCACGCGCAAATTTGGTGCCAGAGCGATAATTCCGATAAATCCCAAAACGACCGAAGGTAATCCGGCCAGGATTTCGATAATGGGCTTGAAAATTTCCCGCAACCAGCGTGGGGCAATCTCAGAAATAAAAATGGCCGTTGATATCCCAATCGGCACCGCAAACAGCGTTGCCCCAACGGTCACCAGGAGCGATCCTCCGATCAGGGGCCAGATGCCAAAATACCCTTCGACCGGGTACCAGCGGGTTGAAAATAAGACCTGTGGTGGGATTTCTCCAATGGCTGCGGTGCCCTCGCTCAATAAGAAGTAAAAAATCATCAGCACAAATACAATTGCTGAATACCCAGCAGCTTTAATGGTGAGACTGATGAGGGTTTCAAATACTTGGGTAAAACGAAGTTTTTCTTTGGTCAGTGATGGGGGGGTGAAGGTTTTGATATCCATGGGATTACATGTCAGGGTGAAACAGTAATAAAACCGAGTTCCTGGACGATATTTTGGCCCGGGCTGGAAAGAATCCAGTCCAGAAAGGTTTTAATTGCGCCTTGCGGTTCGCCATTGGTGTATGCATACAGGTCACGGGCAATGGGATATGTCCCCTGGTTGACCGTTTCTGCAGATGGCCAGATGAATGGCCCTTCCAGGTTTGCACCGATCCCCAGTACTTTGACTTCCGGTGTGACATAGCCGAGCCCATCATACCCGATTGCATTGGGATTGTCCCTGACTTCGGCGATGATCCCTTCTGATGAGGGGAGAAGTAATGTGTTGGGATCAAATAAACTCCGATTCTGAGGGTCATTCAGACGCAGGACGCTTTCGAGGAAATAAACGTGGGTGCCTGAGTTTGATTCCCGTGAAACCCGCACTATTGGTCTGTCTTCACCGCCTAATTCCTGCCAGTTGCTATACTTACCCTGGAAAATATCAGAGATCTGTTCCAGGGTCAGGCTGTTGATGGGGTTGTTCGGGTTCACAATCACTGCCACAGCATCACGGGCAATGATCATCTCGAACGGGTCAATGCCAAGGTTTTGAGCCACATCAATCTCTTCATTTTTGATGCGTCTGGAGGCGTTGGCGATATCAACGGTGTCATTCAAAAGTGCCGCAATGCCGGTTCCGGAGCCGCCCCCTGTGATCGAGATGGTGATATCCGGGTGTGACTCACGAAAAGATTCTGTCCAGGCCAGGGCCAGGTTGACCATGGTGTCCGACCCCTTAACTTCGATATGTGCGTTAGTTTCAACGCTGTCTGGTGAGTTTGAATTTGGGGTTTGTGCTGAACAGGCTATTAATAAGATGCCAGCACATATGCAGGTCATCAGATTTCTGAGGATGTTCATTGATACGATTATAGCCCAAAAAGGATTTTTGGTTATTAGGAAATTGTTAATAAGGTAGAATAGTCGCTATGAATAATATGACCCCTGAAGTTCTTCTGATCCGGCATTTGAATGTGTATTACGGTCAGGCGAAGGCTTTGCGCGACATCAATATGTCCATCCTGCCGCATAGGGTGACGGCCTTGATCGGGCCTTCAGGCTGCGGAAAATCAACTTTTTTAAGGTGTCTCAACCGTATGAACGATACCATCAAAAGTGCCCGGGTTGAAGGTGAGATCTTATTTGAGGGAGAGGATATCTACAGCCCGGAGGCTGATCTGGCCAGCCTTCGCCAGCGGATTGGCATGGTTTTCCAGAAACCCAACCCGTTCCCTAAATCTATCTATGACAATGTGGCCTTTGGCCCCAGGGTGACCGGGATGCAGATGAAGAAGGCTGAACTGGATGACCTGGTGGGCCGTTGTCTGCAACAAGCTGCCCTGTGGGAAGATGTCAAAGATATTTTAGGTGCGGATGCCCTGAGTCTTTCACTGGGTGAGCAGCAACGCCTGTGCATTGCCCGGGTGTTAGCCGTGGAGCCTGAGGTAATCCTGATGGATGAACCCGCTTCAGCCCTTGACCCGATTGCCACTGAACGGATCGAAGACCTGATTGCGACCTTGAAGGACGATTACACCATTGTGATCGTAACCCATAATATGCAGCAGGCTGCCCGGGTTTCCGATTTCACCGGGCTATTCTGGCTGGGTGAATTGGTCGAGTTTTCACCAACAGATGTGATGTTCACCAACCCGAAAGAGAAGATTTCAGAAGACTATATCTCCGGTCGAATGGGATGAAGAAACCTATGTTGCTTATCAGTGCTTGATGTGAAAAGCATAGTCAATCACCGGCGGGGTGCTAAAATTAAGTCCTGTCTTGTGGTGGGTCTATTTTAATGTTAGAATTTAACCTCTGGAGGGATGGCCGAGTGGTTTAAGGCGCCTGTCTTGAAAACAGGTGTGGGTTCACGCCCACCGTGGGTTCGAATCCCTCTCCCTCCGCCTGAAACAGGAGGGTCATAAAAATCGAATAGATGGGGAGGTGCCAGAGTGGTTGATTGGGGCCGCCTGCTAAGTGGTTGTTGGGTTTATAGCTCAACCGAGGGTTCGAATCCCTCCCTCCCCGCTGAATGAAAAACTCGTGCCTGGTTAGCACGAGTTTTGATTTTTAAAATCAGCAGGTGACCCTAGCTTGATATCTGAAAATAGATCATTGATTGGCGAGTATGACCCTGAGAAGTAGCTTACAACCCGTCATCTGATCCATTATGTTCACGAAATTTAGGTATTACCAGCCGGTAGATCACCAGAATCATCGCCGTCACCCCCAGTGCAATGCCAAAGATGAGCATTGTGCTGGCCAGCAGCGACTGACCGGAAAGACCAATCGTCCCAATTATTGGCAGAGAAACGGTCCAAACTTCAGTTTCATCCTGCACTGGTTCCGGGTCAATATCAGTATCTTCAGGTGCAGGTGTTTCTGCAATCGGTGTGGGTGTAATCTCAACCGGGGTTGGCTGAACTTCAGTTGGAGTTATTACCTGGGGTGTATTGGTTGGTGATTCTTCCTCACCAGACAGTACTGTCTTGCCGATATCGCGACAGCCCTGCGTCAGACAGGTATCGATATAGGATTGGATCTCCACTCTGATATTATCTGAAAAACCCTCCCAATACCGTTCACCGACTAAGATTGTTGGAACTGCCCGGGGTTCAAAGCCATAAGCGGTTGCAAACTCAAAAAACAGGTCTTGATTTTCTGGGTGGTAATAGACTTCAAAGGGCTCAAATTTTATCCGTGGGTCTGATTCAGCCATCTCTTCCAATACTGGTTTAGCGATTTCGCAATAAGGGCATCCATCCCCCCAGAAGTAGTAAATTATGACTTCATTGCTTTGGGCCTGCACCTGGTTGATGGCTGTAGAAAAAAATAATGTCATACACATAATAAGAAATAAGCTGGAGAGCATCTTTTTTGAGTGAATTGGCATATCTGTATGACTCCTGGTCAGATAATTAAACAAAGTTTTTCATTCAGACTTTTTATCCCCAATAAATCAATGAAGATTCGGGCAACTTAAACTGAGGTACTAAAGACAACCATTTCATAGGCACTATCTTGTATATACTATCGAAGATCAGGTGAGTTGTCAAATGAAGATACTTTTTTTCCTCGCCGAATGCGTCCCCCTGGATATTATTTCTGAATATTGAATGGAATTAATCATGTTGAAAGTCATCATTATGCATAAATCCAATCTGGCTGGGCATTTTCACTTGACAAGTTCAGGTCTGCCTATATAATTCAATGAGTGTTGAAGTAATAAAGGAGGTTTCAGCGTTTTTTTCTTAGCATTTAGCAGCATGGATCTTGCTTTAGAAAAATTTTTGGTGAAAAAAGAGAACTAGCATTAAATATAAGATGTAAAAATTACCACTGGGTTCGATTAGAAGGAATGACTGGAATAATTCATGTTCTCAACGATTTATCCCGATTGATGATTTTGAATAAGACCATTGAAGGGATCCAGTGAAATTGGTCATAAAGCGCAGAATTTAATGGGACAACCAATATAACCACGTATTACCCTTGCATTGGAGGCAAAAAATCATGTTAAACAACCATTCCATCAATAAACCAGACCGGATTACCCCCCTGGATCAAAATCCTGATATCGAAATATTTGATCCACCTCTGTGCTGTCCAACGGGTCTATGCGGGCCATCCATTGACCAGGTCCTTTTAGATGTAAGTGAGATGGTGCAGGCGTTAATAAACAAGGGATACAATGTCCAGCGGTATCAGATGACCACGCATCCAGGGATGTTCACCACGAATCCTGCCGTGATGAAACTGATCGGTGAAAAACAAATGGGTGCTTTACCGATCACGGTGGTGAAGGGTGAAATCATTGCGCACGGTGAATATCCAAACTTGGAAGAAATCCAGAAAGAATTAACAAGGGATGAAAAAATTAATGGCAAATAAACAAAATAAAACTGATTATTTGTTCTTCTCAGGCAAGGGCGGGGTGGGGAAAACATCCATGGCCTGTGTTCATGCTGTTAGAAAAGCATCTGAGGGAAAGAAAACGCTGATTGTCACGACCGACCCGGCCTCCAACCTGGCGGATGTTTTTGAACAGGACATTGGCCATAAAATTACGCCCATCGAAACACTCGATAATTTATGGGCGATGGAAATCGATTCGGATCAGGCCACGCAGGAATACATTGATCAGGCGGTGGCTCCCATCCGTGCTGCTTTCCCGGAACAGATGGTCCAGGTGATGGAAGAACAGATGAGTGGTCCCTGTACATCAGAAGTAGCAGCCTTCGATAGATTCACCGATTTTCTTGATGAAGAAACAAACCCGGATTTGGTTTTCGATGTTGTCATTTTTGACACCGCACCGACCGGGCACACGATCCGGCTTTTGGAACTCCCAGCCGAGTGGAGCCATTCCATTGATGAGGCCAGCGCGGGGAGTGGCCAAACCTGCCTCGGTCCAGCAGCTGCGATTCAGGATGCCAAACACAAGTATGAGCGAGCGCTGGCTGCCATGCGTGAAGTTGAACAAACCCGGTTTATCTTTGTCTTGCATCCGGAAGCCATATCGATCAAAGAAACCCGGCGGGCGATCGGTGAACTGAGTAAATTAAATATTCACAATTTCAGCCTGATTGTGAATGGGATCATACCCGGTGAAAAAGCTGAGAACGAATTATTTTCTTCCCGGGCAAAGATGCAGGTGGATTATCTGGCTCAGATCAAGCAGGAATTACCCTACCAGACCACCTTTATGCCGCTCCTGGCGGGTGAAATCAAAGGGATTGATCGATTGGTGCAGGTTGGAAAAATCTTCTTTGAAGGCCAATCTCCTGAACAAACTTTTGTTATCGAGCCACACCAGGCCCATGAACAATCATTAATAGCGCCTATTGAGGTTGTGCGGAGCCGAATAGAACCAAATGGTCATAGCCGGACGGTGTTTTTTGCAGGTAAGGGCGGTGTGGGAAAGACGGTGGCCTCCTGTATCTCCGCGGTCTGGCTGGCCAGGCAGGGTTACAAGACCCTCTTGCTGACGACTGACCCAGCAGCCCATCTGGGTGATGTGCTGGATAGCCCGGTGAGCGATGAAATTAAACCTGTAAGCGGGCAGCCCAACCTGTGGGCTGTCAAAATAGACCCAAAAGCTGCGGCTGAGAAGTATAAAGCCAGGATTTTGGATGATGCCCGGCAGCGGGGTCGGCCGGCTGAAGCCATTGCGACGATGGAGGAGGAACTCAATTCTCCTTGTACGGAGGAAATGGCTGCATTTGATAAATTCATTGAATACGCTTCCCAAGATGAATGGCAGTCTGTGGTGTTTGACACTGCACCCACCGGCCATACCCTCAGGATGCTGGAATTACCCATGGATTGGAGCAAGCAAATTGATGTAAAAATCTTTGGATCGGTTGATGCCAACGCAGCGGATGATATTACCAAGCAGCGTTTCGAAGCCGTGATTGAGATGATGCGTGATCCTGATCGGAGCACCTTTGCCTTTGTGATGTATCCCGAAGCAACACCCATAATCGAGGCCTTCAGGGCGGTCTCTGAGTTAAGTACGGTGGGCATTGATCCTGGTCTGATTATTGCCAATATGGTCATCCCGCCAGACCAGGCCAACACTGAATTTTCATTCGCCAGGCGCAATATGCAGGAGAAATACCTGGTTGAGATAATCAACCGATTTAAATTGCCCGTAGCCCATATTCCGCTCATGCCATGTGAAATTAAAGGTCTGGAGATGCTGGTTGAATTGGGCCAGGTGATTTTCGCAGGTGAAACCCAATTTGATTCCGTAGCTGGCCAGGGAACAGCTTAGAAACAGGCTCAAGAACATGAATGATATAATTCAGTGTGATACTGAGATTCCCTCTACACGTGAGCCAATTGTGGTCAAGATCATTGGTGCACCAACGGCCTGTGCAGATGGTGTTAAAGAAGTCTGGCGGGATGTAGCAAACTGGGCTGGCCGGCAGTTAGAAACGAAGTATGGCGACCGGGTTCACACGCAGTACTTTGACCTGTTCGAATCCGATTGCCCAACCTTGCCCCCAAATTCTCGGTTGCCCGTTGTGTTTGTGAACGATAGGATGGTTATCAATGGTGGGAAAATATCCATTCCGCGCATCCGCCAGGAAATAGACTCACTCATCGTCAATGTTTTGGATTGAGTGAGCCAGATCAATTATTCTAAGGAAAAATGGGGTGATTAACCTTCTGAGAAAGTTTCCAGCAGGGAGTTCAATGCTGATTCCGATTCACTCAAGTAATAAAAATGGGGCGATCTGAAATCAATGATCTTATTACCCTGGGAATCCACGGGGATCAATAGACTGAAGTTTGGCGACATCTGGCTCCATCGGAGCATCACAGCAGCAGAACCATCCCACGCTGAAAACAGCTGGTCGTAATCCGGGTAAGTGGTGATTTGGGTGCCCTCGGGCAAAACCTTGCGAGCTTCGATTTCATTTTCGTGGGCCATAATTGGTACCCATTGCAGGTTCTCATACAGGATGAACCCGGGGCTGGGGGCAATCAGCATAAAACCATCGATTAAACGGGTCAGCCGCAAATTTTCACTGATCTCATGTGGCCAGGCAGCCCGGCCGATCATCCCACCCTGAACTTCACCGTCATGGATTGCTTGCATGACCGCAGCTGAATTCTCATAAAGAACCGTTGTGAGGTTCGTATGGGCATCCGCCAATTCCTGGATATAGGGTGTCATGGTCTGGCAATAACCAACCCGGATTTCGGGTTGGTCTTCTGTAATTCCAGACCCGGATCCAGCCTGGCAACTGCTCAAAATCAATATACCAGTCAGCAAGAAAGTAATTAATATACCGAGTTTTCTGTTTATTTGCATGGCTTCATCCCTGTTTTTGTGGTTTGATGATGCTAAAACCCATTCTAACCCATTACTGACTGTGTGGGAACGTTTTCTTTTTTCAGTTCTTAAATAAATTGATCGAAATGGCCACTCCAGGATGAAAATTGAGGTGATGATATCCATGTTGATGTGATTTAAGTCGTATACGACCATGTTGATAACTGATAAAGTAAAGCATATCAATGATCAGAATTCAAGGAGACCAGATATGGAAAATCGTATGTTTTGCTATCAATGCCAGGAAGCCCTCAAAAACACGGGCTGTACCGTGTTGGGTGTTTGCGGAAAAACCTCAGATGTGGCCAACTTGCAAGACCTGTTGGTATATTTACTGAAAGGGATTGCTTTCTGGGGAACGCGCGGTCGTGATATGGGGGTTGTGGATGCGGATACAGATCTGTTTGTGGCTCAAGCACTCTTTGCGACCATCACCAATGCCAATTTTGACCCGGATCGCTTTGTGGTATTGATTCAGGAAGCTATTGAACGACGTGAGTCTTTGCGCGAAGCAGCGCAGGCACGCTGCCATGAACTGCATGGAGAGCCCTGCACCGGCACCGGACCCGATTGGGCATCCTGGAAACCGGCTGATGACGATCTGGACACACTGCTGGATAAGGCTGTTCGGGTGGGTGTGATGGCTGATGAAACACTGGATGCGGACATCCGTTCCTTGCGCGAATTGATTATCTATGGCTTAAAGGGTATGGCCGCATATACAGAACATGCTTATGTATTAGGTGAATCTGACCCGGAAATCCTGAGCTTTATGCAGGATATGTTGGAAGCAACCACCAAGAACGATCTGACAGCAGATGAACTGACCGGGCTGGTGCTTAAAACCGGTGAAATGGGCCTGCGGGCCATGGCCTTGCTGGATAAAGCCAACACCTCGGCATACGGACATCCGGAACCAACCCAGGTTTACCTGGGCGTCCGCCCTGGACCGGCCATCCTGGTAAGCGGGCATGATCTGCGTGACCTGGATGAGTTATTACAGCAGACAGAAGGGACGGGGGTGAATGTCTATACCCATAGCGAAATGCTCCCTGCCCATGCTTACCCGGCCTTCAAGAAATATGGGCACTTCGCCGGAAATTATGGCGGTTCGTGGTGGGAACAGCGCGAGGAATTTGAACGTTTTGGCGGCCCGATCCTGATGACCACCAATTGTATCGTCAGGCCGAAGGACAACTATATCGATCGTCTCTTCACATCAGGCCAGGCTGGCTACCCGGGTTGCAAGCATATTTCAGATCGTGAGCCTGGTAAACAGAAAGATTTTTCTGACATTATTGCTATGGCAAGAACATGCCCGGAGCCGGAGCCGCTGGAGGAGAAAACGATCACCACCGGGTTTGCTCGCCAGACTGTGATGGCCCATGCCGATGCGGTGATTGATGCGGTTCAAACCGGCGCCATCAAAAAGTTTGTGGTGATGGGTGGCTGTGATGGCCGACAAAAATCACGCCAGTATTACACCGATGTAGCCCAAGCCTTGCCCGATGATACAGTGATCCTGACAGCCGGCTGTGCCAAGTACCGGTATAACAAGCTGGATTTGGGAGCCATTAACGGCATTCCCCGCCTGCTGGATGCCGGGCAATGCAATGACTCCTATTCATTGATCCGTACGGCTCAGGCTTTGGCCGAAGCTTTTGAATTGAATGATGTCAATGACCTGCCGATTGCCTATGATATTGCCTGGTACGAGCAGAAAGCGGTGATTGTGCTTCTGGCGTTGCTGCATCTGGGCATACGCAGAATCCGTCTTGGCCCAACGCTGCCGGCATTCCTGTCACCCAATGTCGTCTCCGTTTTAGTGAATAATTTTGAACTCAAACCGATCGGTGAGGTAGAAGAAGATATCGCCGCAATGATGGTTGGCAAATGAAGTAGACTAGCACACGATCTTTCTGCAGGCTGGCATTTATGTGTCGGCCTGCTTCGTATATAGAAGGAAACTGTAAACATTATTTGAGGTAATATTCGTTCTTATGGGGGACAAAAACGAATGATATAAAGTCTATAAGGATGATGATTTTGATGAATATATTAGCTGGTTGATCGATAGAAGGTCTCTAAGATATTAAATCAAATTCGATCAAGTTGAAAAGCAAAAAACAATTAAACCAGCGACCATTATTGATAAAGAGTATATTTATTCAACTGCGATATCACCCCCACCCAACACCCGCTCTCCTGAATAAAAAGCCACAAATTGACCTGGCGCGACGCCATACAGAGGTTTTTCGAAACGCACGACAGCCTGTGTGCTGGTCTCCAGTCTGACATTTGCTTTGACAGGATTAGCCCCTGACCGGATTTTTACATCCGCACTAAAAGGATCGTCAGGTGGCTGTCCGGATATCCAGTGGATATCTTTCGCGATTAAGTGCTGTGTCCCCAGATCGTCCTTTGAGCCGACCTGGAGCGTATTATTTATTAGGTCCTTTTTCAAGACGTAGATAGGACTGCCCACTGGCGGGAGGCTTTTGCGCTGGCCAATAGTATAAGACGCCAGTCCCTGGTGTTCGCCGATGATTTCCCCTGACGTGTTGATCACTGGGCCGGGCTTGGCCAGTTCAGGCTGGTATTTCTGGATAAAGTCTTGAAAATCAACACCGCCCAGAAAGCATAAATCCTGGCTCTCGGGTTGGTCCGCCGATGGCAGATCCATTTCGGCTGCCATTTGATAGACCTGTTCCTTGTACAGATCACCCAAAGGGAAGATTGTGTGGGTAAGTTGTACCTGGTTTAAACGCGCCAGAAAATAGGTCTGGTCTTTGGTATGATCTGCAGCCCGCCAGAGTTCAACTTTCCCGTCCTCGGCTTTGTTAATGCGGGCATAATGACCGGTAGCGATAAAATCTGCACCGGCTGATCGGGCATAAGAATGCAGGAATCCCCACTTGATATCCTGGTTGCAAAAAATGCAGGGGTTGGGGGTTTCGCCTTTGGCAAAACCATCGAGAAACCGCTGGACGACTTTACTCCGGAAAACGTCTGTGGTATCCAGGACGTTAAAGGGGATTTCAAGCCGACGACATAAATTTTGAGCCAGCTGGCGTGTTTCCGGTGTGCAGCAACGATTTTCCTGCTCACAGCCGGCTTCACTCCACAGGTGCAGGGTGACACCCTGCACATTATAACCCTGTCTGACCAGCAGTGCTGCAGCAACGGCACTATCGACACCTCCGCTGAGGGCGATCATGACTTTGGATGGATTATTTTGATGGCTACCTGGATAGGTCATGGTTTCAAAGCCTATAATGCAAATTTAAACCGATATCATTGCCAATGATGGGATCATGGCCACATAAAATTACCACAATTTTCTATTAACTGTATTGATTTATTCAACTTTTGGCAATGTGATCCGAAATCTTAATTGGGATGAAGAAAGCACGACAATGATTATGAACGTCCTGTTGAGAAGTGCGTATTGAGGCTGGGAAAAAGGTGATAAACTTGTGCAGAATTAAATAATATCTGGAGTGTATATGACCGTAGAAACACACATCGAACAAGTAGATTTCCAAGCCTCGGGCGTGGCCAATCTTACGATCGCCCATGCCACACACGACTCATACACATCTTTTTTGCCCGCGCTTTTGCCCGTCCTCATCGAGAAGTTTTCAATGACCAACACGGCTGCCGGTTTGTTGACCATGTTCATGCAGCTGCCCTCATTGATTCAACCCTTCATCGGGTACTTTGCCGACAGGCGTAACCTGCGCATCTTGATCGTGCTGGCACCGATTTTCACAGGTGCAGCCATGAGCCTACTCAGCATTGCCCCTTCTTATGGGTTTCTGGCTTTCCTGTTGGTGCTGGCTGGCGTGAGTTCTGCATCTTTTCATGCCACCGGACCGGGTTTAAACAGTCAGCTTTCGGGCAGCAAACTGGGTCGGGGGATGAGCCTGTGGATGGTCGGTGGTGAGCTTGGGCGGGTTTTTGGGCCTCTGGTTGTGGTCTCGGCTGTTGGTATTCTGACGATGGAACGAATGCCATGGTTGATGTTGGGAGGTGTGATTGTTTCGATTTTCCTGTTTGGTCGATTGAGGGATAACAAAACAAATAGTGTAAACGATCAAGACGAAATCCGCTGGCAAAGTGCTCTGCAAAGTATGAAAGGCGTTATGCTGCCGATCGCCGTGATCATGTTCATCCGGTCCATGGCATTGGCCACGCTGGTTACATTCTTGCCAACCTACCTCACCCGGACGGGCAGCAGCCTGTGGATGGCCGGTGCTTCACTGACGATTATGGAGTCAGCCGGTGTCGCTGGCGCGTTTTTACTCGGGTCACTCAGCGATAAGTTTGGGCGGCGGCGAATGTTGATGATCTCCTTTATTGCAACCCCAATCTTTATGGTTCTTTTCATCCAATCCTCAGGCCTGATGCAGTTCCCATTATTGATTCTGCTTGGTTTTTTTGCCATTTCTGTTGTCCCAGTGATCATGGCCATAGTGCTTGAAAATGCGCCTGAGAATCGTTTTCTGGCCAATGGGATTTATATGGCCATCAGCTTTGTGCTGCAGGCGGCAGCTGTACTCCTGGTTGGCATACTGGCCGACCAGGTGGACTTAAGATTTACAATGCTGCTCAGCGCCGGTGTTCTTCCACTGGCCCTGCCCTTCATCCTTCTATTACCGAGATCTAAAAAACGTGTTGTTTAAGTGGTTTTTAGGTGAGGACCAGTTTGATTCAGGTTGTTCATTCATCTTATTAAACAAAAAACTCGTGTAAAAAAACACGAGTTTTAAGGATTAACGTTTAAGTTTTCGTTTGAATAAGCGTAAACATCCCAGTTCAAGAATCAGCGAATAGGTATATTTGATTAAAGGAATGCTCGCGTTTAATCACACCTGTATGATGATCCTCAATGATTCTGCCATGAGTCCCCATTAAGAAGGACAGCTAAGGGGCAGCTACCTGATCAACATCTTCTTCAGCTTCCCAACCTTCGGAGACGATCTTCTTCGTCTCATTGACAATCGCTTTGCCTTCTTCTTTGACCACATCAACGGTCTGCTTGGCTTCTTCGCGGATATTTTCAGCATGTTCAGTAATTTCTTTGACCACGCGTTCCCCGTGATACTTTGCGCTGGTCATGGCCAGGTCCGCCCGTGTCTGGATATCCTCCGCAGTCTTACGAATTTGCGTCCGGGTTCGCTCTCCGGGTTGAGGTGCCCATAATAACGCAAAGGTGGCACCGACCAGCCCACCTAAAAATGCGCCAAAGATAAAACTGAAAAATGATCCGGCACTGCTGCCTTTTTGATTTGCCATATTGACTTTCCTTTCTTTCTTAATGATTAGCTCTGTTGAAGTTTTAACCAAAAATTGATTAAATCATGCTCACTTTGTTGTAAAAGTGAATGGTCTTACATTAAACATTACTGCATTTTTTATTTTGTTACAAATAATTCGTTGTCTTTGTTGGGGTGAAATAGAAGTTGCTGAAAGGGATGGTTAATGCCTCAATGAACGGATTTCACGAGCTCATGAAACTGTTTGAAATAGTGACCAAGTAACTGCTCAGGCAGTTCTGCTGTTGAAAGCTGGGGGCCCCACATTCCCTTGCATGCTGAAAAATCACGTAACCAAAACTTTACAGGATAAATATTTTTGTTATTGAGACTTCGGTTAAAGAAGGGTGAATAACCTCTAAGGATGTTGTCTTGATTATATCAACCCATCAGTTGGGCTTCTGCATCCAGAGCCAGCATCAATGATTCATACTCCTCATAACATTCTCGACACATCTCAAGATGCTGTTGCACGAGGGGCATCAAATGTGCGACTTCTTCTCCCTGTCGTTGCATTTCGGTAAATTCAGCCAGGGCCATGTGGACATCGTCGCAGGAGATTTCGTGTGGATGGGTTTGGGCTAATTTTTGCACGATAATATCCAACCTTTCTGGATATTCAGGTGTGTGCTCGGATTTTTTTCTAAACCATTTAAACCAATTTTTAATTGACATATCATTCCCGTTCCGGCTACATCAGTCTTTGAATATTTTCAGCAGCTCTTCCGGTGGGTGACCTTCACTTTCGAGGTGTTGTTTGAGTTTGAGCCGGGCGTCATGCATTAATTTGTAAAGGGCATTGCGGTTGGTGTCCAGACGATCTGCCACAACCGTCAGGGGGACGCCTTCAATGATCACAGCAACCATCGCCGTTCGTTGGCGAGGGGTCAGTGCCTCTTCAATCGCCTTCATCACCTGCTGAACAGCCTTTCTGCGGGCCATACTGGATTCAGGGTTTGGCTGATCGTCAGTAAAACGTTTATAGGGCATCGAACCTGGTTCCATTCCGCTTTCAAGATATTCCAATGAAGCTTCCTTCCATTTTCGCAGGCGCAGTTCACTCAATGCGATCCGGATGGCGATGGTATAGACCCAGGTGGTGAATTTACTGCGACCTTCAAAGGTCTCCAACCGGTCAAGTACTCGCAGCAATGTTTCCTGTGCAACATCTTCCAGGAAGGGAGCGAAATGTGGATCACCGGGTTCCATCCAGCGTGATAGTGCTCTTGGCAGGATGCGCATCAAGATCTCTCGCAGGTCTCTTAGTGCTGCCTCCCGCTGTTCGCCTTCCGATTTTAAGCCCGCCAGCCAATCAGCATTTTCACGATCCATCTCTCCATTATATCGGAAGTTTTTATAAGTTTACTTAAAACCTTTTTAACCAGGGCAATCGCAAAGCGTGATAAGGGGTGGTACCCATAAGCTGAAAATAATCAGCCTGATCGTTTATGAGATTGCGAAGTCCTTCTTCATTCAACCGATACCAGGATCTCATCGATGATGGACGCAAGCTGGTCGAAAGAGGGTGGACCGATCAACCGCCGTTCATTGACGGTAAATGATGGTACTGATCGTAGACCGAGGTTGATAGCGGCAGATCGTTCAGCTTCAACAGCTGACTGATATCTGCCTGTATCAAGACAATCAGAAAAGCGGGCCATATCAAGGTCAATTTCTTCTGCATAAGCTTTGAGATTTTCAAGTCTCAGGGCAGGTGCATTGGCAAATGTTATGTCGTGATATGCCCAAAATTGACCCTGTTCATGAGCGCAAAATCCCGCTTCAGCAGCTCTGGGCGAGCTGGGGGCTGTCACAGGAAAGTCCCGCCACACAAAGCGTACCTGTTCACCATAAACTTCCAGGACCTCTTCCCGGATACCAAATTGATGCCAGGCCTTACAGGTAATACAGGCAAAATCTGCATATTCGGTGATGGTCACAGGCGCTGTATCAGGTCCGATGGTTCGCAAGGGCAGATCGTTATTATCTTCCGTGATCCCATCTGATGGTGGTTGATTGAGGAAAAACAGGCCAGCTACGACAAGGATCAGGATCAATATGGCAAATAGTAACCAACCTTTTTTTGATCCCTTGCCCGTTGGCTGATTGTTTGGGTTTTTGGTTTGGTGGGTGTATGGCATTGAAAAATTCTCCAGATACCGAAATTCCATGTTTTGAGTTTTTGGTAACTGCTCAGGCAGTTCTGCTGCTGAATGTTGCATGTTGAGTAGTTACATTTTTTGTATCTATTTGACTCCTTTATCACCAAAAATCTTACCTCTGAAAGAAAAAATCAAGTTTGAAGGTAAGAAATCATATGCGATGAGCGTCCTATTGATAGATCGAAAACAAAAGTTTGTTTCATTAAACCTGTGAGGTGATGATGTATATTAAGAAGCTGTTTCCCGTGTTTTTATTCCTTACCCTGGTTCTTTCAGCCTGTGCAACGGCTGTGTCGCCCGTCGATACGCCAGAACCGGCAACACCGGAGGAGGATGTTATTACGGACACTCCTGAATTGGAACCTGTTATTCCTGGCTCAGACACACCCGACAGTCAACCGCCACCCCGAG
>SKPR01000187.1 GCA_007119455.1 Candidatus Brevefilum sp.
CACCTGCTGGATGGCGTGCATTTTGAGTCGGGCATCTGCGTCGAGGGACTTCCGCAGTGTAAACAGCTCCTGGAAGGCGGGCATGATGTCTGATTCAGGTACGCCACCGAGGGTAACCGCAGTTTCAAGGACATATAGGAGATCGTTGAAGGCCATTTCCGGGTCTGCTGAGAGAGGGTCGGACAGCAATTGGCGGATGGTTTCTCCCTGTAAGGAGGTCAACCGGGCTTCTTCGTCATCCAGAAACCGGTTCAGGTCAGCCAGATCGGTTTCATCAAGTTCGATCTCTGCTGCAGACAGGTTTTCGGCCAGGTGTTCGGGCGAGCTGGTGCCCGTGAGGGCACAGGCTACCTGCGGCTGAGCCAGGACCCAGGCAATGCCCATCTGCACAGATGAACACCCGTAGGCCCTGCCAAGTTCTCCCAGGTAAGCCCTGACCCGCACAGCCGATTCGTGTCGCTCACGCTGAAAGAGCGGGTCCATCCGGCGGATATCACCCTCTGAGAATGGATGCTGACTGCCATAACACCCGGACAGGATGCCGCGGCCGGTCACGCTGAAGGCGATCGCGGCCAGATCGTGTTCGATGCAAACCGGCAGGTGGCTGCGGCTGGCTGCGCGCGCGACCGGGCTGAGCTCCATCAACACGGAGAACAGCTCGCTCGCTTGCGCATAGTCTTCAACACGATCGGCTGGCAGGTGCCCGACCCCAAAGCGGCGGATTTTTCCGGCCTGGACCAGGCCTTCCAGGGCGGTTACCGTTTCAAGGACAGGGGTGCGGGGGTCATCAAAGTGAACCTGGTAGAGGTCAATCAGATCGGTGCCCAGCCGCTGCAGGCTGGCATCGCATGCCTCCCTGATCGCCCGGTCTGAGAGGTCGGGCTGACCCGACCCGGCTGGTAATTTTGTCGCAATGTAAACTTCGTCTCTGAAGGGGGCCAGGATCTGACCTAAAAATTCTTCTGCAGTACCATAGCTTTCCGCAGTGTCAAAGAAGTTCACCCCCGCTTCGTAAGCGGCGCGGATTGTGCCGGCAAAGGCTTCAACATCGACCGGGCCGTAAGCGCCGCTTAAGGCGTAACAACCCAGGCCAATGACAGAAATCCGCCAGCCCCTAATTTCGCGGTATTGCATGACTCCATCCTTCCCGGAGTTTTATTTATTCAGTAGCTGTTGCCCGGGTTTCTTCCCCTGACTCCTGATCACTTTCACCGGTTTCAGCATCGGCCGACTCATCGGCCGACTCTTCGGCCGAATCCTCGTCTTGTTCTTCGGATTGTGTTTCCTCTGAGAGGGGTTCTTCATCCTGAACGTCCCCAGCGGCTTCAGCCTGTTCTTCTTCTTTCTCTTCTTCAGGGGTCGTTTCAGTCTCCGGAGCTTCCGACTCTTCAGCTTCCCCCACTTCCGGTTCGGCCACTGCATCAACTTCTCCGGGGAGCTCCCCGATGACCTTGATGTAGTCGATGTAGAAACCCACCATGCGGGCACAGTTGTAGAAGGACAGGCGTTCATTGACGCCATGTACGGTTTGGATATCGGCTTTACCCAGCTGGATGGGGGTGAAACGCAGCGCGTTCTGGGTGACCGGGGCATAATGGCGGGCATCCGTCCCGCCCAAAACCAGGTAGGGGGAGACCAGGATGTCAGGGAAGGTTTCTTTCACCAGATGTGAGAGCTGGATGAAGTAGGCTGATTCGGTATCTGCGACGGGGGTGGGGTCCCAACCTGAGTTACCCTCCAGGACCTCACCTTCGTAAGGTTCGACGATGACGCGTTCGTCATTGATCCGGTCAACAACCATTTCGTAAACGGAGGCCAGGTCGTCGCCTGGCAGGATGCGGAAGTTGACCACGGCCTCTGCTTTGGGCGGCAGGACGTTATCCTTCACACCGGCTTCGATGATGGTCGGCGCGGTGGTGGTGCGGATGCTGGCATTAAGCATGTTCGATTCACGGAGTTTCTTCTTGAGTATGCCGCCAAACAGCCAGGTATTGGCGAACAGCATGCGTTTTGAGAAGGGTAAAGCCGAACCCAGGTAGCTCATCAGGAATTCCACCACCTCGAGGTGGGCGGGCATCGGGTTGGCTTCCAGGCGGGCGATGGCGCGGGAGAGGATACCGATGGCTGTTTCGGGGGCCGGCATCGAAGAATGGCCGCCATCCACCTCAACGGTCAAACGCAGGCTGAGGTAGCCTTTTTCTGAAATGCCAATCAAAGCGACCGTGTCATCCACTTCGGGGAGAAAGCCCTGGACGACGCTGCCGCCCTCATCCAGCAGGCTGCCCAACTGCACCCCGCGCTCAGACAGTAGGGCGGCTATGGCACGGGCGCCATTCTGACCGCCGATCTCTTCATCATGCCCGAAGCCGAGATAAACCGTGCGCTCAGGCTGGTAATCTTCCTTGAGCAGGTATTCAACGGCCTCAAGGATCCCGATCACACCGCACTTGATGTCGACGGTTCCCCGCCCCCAGACATAGCCATCAGCTAATTCACCACTGAAAGGCGGATGCGTCCAGCCGGCCTCATCTCGTTCATCGGCAGGGACGACGTCCAGGTGAGAGATCAGCATGATGGGCTGCAGGTCAGGGTTTTTCCCCTCCCAGGTATACAGCAGGCTGTAATCGCTGACCTTTTCCATTTTAAGCCGGGCGTGCACCTGGGGATAAAGGGTTTGAAAGAGGCGGTGCAGGCCGAGGAAGGCGTTGGGGTCCATCTTTTCCGGATCATGATAGGAGATGGTCTTATACTGGACGGCCAGCCCCAGCCGTTCGGCAACGGATTTGCCATCGACGGTGACAAATTCACGGGGTTTGACTTTTTTCTGCGCTGGTGAAAATAAGGCGGTTTTTAAAATAATAAATCCAGCCAGGAATAAGATCAGCACCCCCAGCCCGATTGCCAGAGAGATCAGCAAGGTTTCGATATTCATGGTTCTCCTATCTTGATATATGCGACTTCAATGATAACGTATGGATGATTTTCAGCGTCAAGCAGGACAGGGGCAGGATAACCTTCCCTGTTGATGACTATTATATCACCGGGATCGATTTTTGCTCCAGAAATTGCTGCAAAGCTTCTTCGGAATTTTCGTCATCAAAAGCCCGCCGGGGGATAAAGGGGTAGATGCGATCTTCATGGGTATAAATGAATAAGTAGAAATCGGATGTTTTAATCACCCGTTCAAACCCGTCCCAATCGAGTTCTGTGACCTGATCGCCGACCTGCATGTGGAGGTGGTCATCCGAAAGGGTTATTTTACGCGGCGACTTCAGAGACTCTCTTGTTTTGTAAACCCGCCCAAGCTGCCAGGGAATGATGACCAAAAAATACAATACAAAGAAGGAACCCGCCAGGAGCACAGCCAGGGCTACGTTTCCCCACACGCCAGCGCCCAGCCCGGGCACAAGCAAGATGATGGACGAGATCAGGATCGCCAGGAAGATGATCACAGCCATGATCCGAAAGTAGGTCGTCTTCAGGGCCAGGGTCCGTGAGGCTTTGAGATAGTCTTCTTTTTCAGGGATGTAGTTGAAGTTAAGGGTTTTTGGCATCGTATTTCTCCGGAGGTGCAGATATATTTTACCATTGGGATGCGTTGGTGGATGATGATTGGGATTAAGTATCAGGTCTTGGGTAGCACGTATTCGGAATTGAAGCTCGCGCTTCCGTGACTGAACTTTGAAGGCAAATCAAGATGGGGGAACAAAGCAGGTACTGATCTCGATGCTATTAAAAGAACGCTCCCCAGGTATGGCATAATTAAGTCAGGTTCACCAGAGATAAGGCCATGCAATCATGCCCGAAACCATCCAAAAACCACACGAATTCACCCCATTCATCCACCTGGTCTATTCAACGGCTGAAATACCGCTGCCCACACCAGATCGGATCCGGGAGGGGTTAGCGGCGGTGGATGATCGCTGGGGTCCATCTGGCATCCATCTCGATTTCGAGCAACCGGATGGTCTTCAGGTCTCAGGTCTGGCAGGCTTCGGTGACCACCACGTCCAGGTTTCCGGGCTGCCGGCACCCCTGCCTTCGACCGTGATAGACCGAACCGTGTATGTTTCTCGCTGGCAGCCGCAGTTCAAAGCGGCCATCCGTCAGCACCGCTCGACCCTCAGCCTGGTTTACCTTGGCGACCATCCAGACCCTGTCGAGAAGATGATCGCCCTCTACGGACTGGCCCGCAGTTTCCAGGATGAAAATTTGCTGGGCTTGATTAATGAACAGGCCTGGACGGCCCATCCCCCGGCCAGTTACCTGGCGCCTGCCGCCATCACTGCCTTCCGCCAGACGTTCCCCTTTGACGTATGGGTGGGTTACATCCGGTTTTTTATTGATGACGATCATTTCTGGCTGGCCACCAAGGGGCATCATATTTTTGATGTTCCTGACCTGGCGTATCTGATGAGCCCCGCTGAAGATGAGGGCGCGATCATCCAGACCATGGCCAATATTTTTTATTATATCTATGAAGATGATGGGACGGTCACTGCTGGCGACACCCTGGAGATCGGCGAAAAGGGTCCGCGTCCCACTGGTGAGCGGCCCACAAGTGAGCGGCCTACAGGTAGGCTTTGGCGGTTCGGACCGGTGACCGAAGAAGAAGTCCCCTTAATCGGACCGTCCGGCACGCTGGTGATTGAAAAGTCCGGTTAATCCTGGTCGCTTAATCACGACCCGCTGAAAAATCAAAATTGAGAACAAAACGGTATTGCTGCTGGTTTTCTACCGCGTGGGGGACATATTGCCGGACCCAGTCGATTGCTTCCTCCCCCGATTTGTTGAAGACAACCTTTGCCAGGCAGGCCAGGAAGGTGCCGGTGCGACCGATCCCGGCGTGACAATGGGCCACGATGGTTTTTCCTGCCCTGGACGCCTCCAGAACCCGGGAAATGGCATGTTGAAGGTCTTGAGACGAAGGGGCTGAAAAATCCGGCACCGGGGTGTGGATAACATCGAATCCCCGCGCCTGGTAGAGCGCCCGCAGGTTGTGACCGGTCAGGCGTCTGGCTTCCGCGTCCGGCGTCAGCATCAGCACCACATCCACCCCCGCCGCTTCGTAGGTGGAAAGCAGCTTCCCTTCCGGGTCGAATAACGGGCTCGACGGCATTGGGCTGCGGTAGATTGTGCCGGGTAAATCATAGGGCAGATGTGTCAGTTGGTCAGTCATGCATCCGCACTTTCATAACTTGATCTTAAGTCAGCATTATCCGGCTCAAACCGGAATTCGGGTTTGCCACCTGGTAAGAAAAATCGACCGCGCGCATCCTTCTCTAACCGCGAAACCGAAACAACAGCATCCAGGTTCAACGGGCCGTAAATATGCGGGAAGCGTTCCGAACTCCCGGGTGCCTGTTCGAAATAAAGTTCCGTGTTCAACCGCCGGATGGCAATGCACAGAACCAGCAGGTCGTCCAGGTGAGTGTAAAAGCTATCGGCAACCGTCAGTACCTGTTCGATCAGCGAACAGTGGATAAAACCCTCTGTCGCCAGGCTATCCGGCCGATACAGGCCTGCTTCCTGGGCCGCTTCCCAATCCACGCGCGGGAGGATGTGATAGACCAGGTGATCAAAGGCCATAAAGGTCAATGCGTAAGCGGCCATGCCATCCAGGTCTCGGCGCGGCCAGAAATAAAATTTCCACATGTCTGCCAGAAAATCAAAGTCAGGCGGTTGAATATCGACGGGGTACTGGTGCAGTTCCCGGATGAAACCATCGTTTGAATGGACGAAAAGGCCATGCCGGTCGCCAATCACCATTTCCAAAAAACGGGCCATCAGCTCGTCCACTGCGGTATGAGCCTGTCCTTCCAGCGTTCTGACCCAGGGGACGGCATGGGCAACTGCTGCATGGCAGGCTTCATGAAAGAAAACGTGCTCGATTTCAGACCGGCTGTCGTCAAAATCTTCATCGGTCAGCTTGATTGAGAGGTCTGTTTCGATGTGGGTTTTGATCTGGTTTAAATCATCCAATAGGGTCATCGTTGCTCCAGGTTACGCTTGTCCTCTGAAATTATACATCAG